>NZ_NFIF01000025.1:0-49828 GCF_002161645.1 Blautia sp. An46
GATTACCGGAACAAAGGGCAGTGGAAAGAACTGACCCTTTCCGGTATCGAATTCATACGACGTTTTTTGATGCATGTCCCCCCAAAGCGTTTTGTACGAATTCGGCATTACGGACTTCTGTGTTCCCGCAGCAAAAGTAAAAAGCTTACTTTATGCCGGAATCTTCTCGGATGCAGAAAATATATTTCAAAACTGCACGATAAGGGTATGCCTGAAATACTGAAACATCTCTATGGCATAAACGTCTGCGTGTGTAAAATCTGCGGCGGAAAACTTGGAAAGCCTCAGCTTCGGATGCCACAAAGATGCTAAATGTTTCATTTACCAATAGTTTTTTGAAGCCTCAAGGCCTGAGGTTTTGTTGTCATGCCCATTTATCTGGAACTACTTGGTTTCCTATAGTTTTTGCACAGAAAATCCTGTATAATCATGGGTAAGAACAAAAGATTGAAAGTCCATAGGTAGTGGCTACCCGGACGCTCACTTTGTTCAATTAGGCCAAATCGAAAATGGTGTAAACGAAGAGGCAGTTCACTGGAATGCCAAAACTGCTTTTTCGTTTACCCCATCATCGATTCTAACCTAAAGAATTTGTAGGTAAACACTTTTTGACCACCGAGACCATGGAGAAACGCTATTATTTCTACAGCGCTTCTCCATTTTTATATGTCAAAAGCTGGATTACACTCAATACTATTCTACATACGGTTTGCACATCTCTGTTTATATATAAATACTATCCCGATATTCTTTAGGTGTTTTTCCAACAGCTGTTTTGAACAGTCTTGTAAAGTAATTTACATCTGAGATTCCACAGTATTGGGCAATGGCCTGGATTTGCAGCTGGGTGGAATTCAGAAGGAAGATGGCATATTCGATTCTTTTCCCATTTACATATTCGGTCAATGTTTTTCCTGTTTCCTTTTTAAAGAGAGTGGAGAGATAGCTGGCATTGACTCCCAGAGCCTTTGCCTGGACTTTCAGACTGAGATCTGCAGTCAGATCCAAGTCGATCTGTGTCAGGACTTTTCTGACTAACAGGGAGTAGTCTTTCATAGAATGGTTGGTTACCAGCAGACAGTATTTCCGAACCATTTCCCTGGATAAAGTGTTCATCCCAGATTCAGAGGTAAGCTGCTCTATTCTGTGGGCAAATTCAGAAGAGAGTTTATCGATATGTATGGGATGCACATCAGCACTTTCAGCGGCCTTTCGCAGAAGTGTGTTCAGGATGATCATATAGTTTTTTACATTTCTCAGCCGATCCGGTATCCGGTGCTCTATTCCCTGCATGTTAAAGCCGTTCACGAAAGCTTCTGCTTTATGAGTCTGTCCTTTTGCAACTGCCTGGATCAGGCTGTTTTCTTCATCATATCGTTCTTCCAGTATCTTCATGAGCTGTTGTGGTTCTTCGTATTCTTCATCATACTGGACATATCCCTCGGCGCTAAAGTCAACAGTGATCCTGCTGTCTTCGTCCTGAAGGCGGAAGTTATCAATACTTCCCCAGATTGTTTCTCCAAATACATTCAGCATAGAAAGAAGTACGCTTTCATCATAAATCCGGGGAAGCCCTATTAAAAATTGCTGCAGACGATGGTAATGTTCTTCAGGAAGAGAAATATACTCTGCGGTTTCCAAAACCATTTTCTGGGAAATTCCTGTAAGCACATAAGGACCGATGAGCATGAATTGCGGCTCATCTGTATCTGGAAGACGGAAGAAGAGATACCGGTACATACATATGGAATTAATCCGGTATATTACATTATCTTTATATTTATCCGCCCTTTCCCAGAAATCTTTCATATAGTCATCGCAGCAGGTGTAGAGCCGGTATATTCCGGCGGATGGCTCTGGAAGTGTTTTCATGTCCGGTGTAATGATTACATAGGCAAGATGAAAATTTTTCAGCAGCTTTTTGAAGAATTCTAACTCAGCTTGATAAGTCATTTCAGGTCATCTCCTTTCTCAAGGTACTCTTGTACACGGAGGGTATGAATGAACAAGGAACTTTTTTCTATTATCATATAATTTTTACAAAATTTCAAGAATGGATAAAAAATATGCGGAAATCTCTAAAAATTTTCCTCACTGTAGCAAGGAAAATGCTTTATACTTTTCATTAAAGAGAACAGCAGGAGCTGAGACAGCTAAAATAGAATGCTGTTTGTAAAATAGGATCAGGAGGTAATATAGAATGCTTAACTATTCAATGCTGTATCCCCGTGAAACAGTATCACGTCGGGTTGTTTCAATGGACGGTATGTGGAAATTCTGCCTGGATGAGAAATCTGCCGGAGAGAATGAAAAATGGCAGGAAGGCATTCCGGGAAAAGAAATGATCCCGGTACCAGCCAGCTTCCAGGATTTCTATACAGAGAAAGATATCAGAGAATATGCAGGAGATTTCTGGTATGAAAAGGATATGTTTGTTCCTGGAGAGTGGAGCGGTAAACAGGTCCTTCTCCGCTTTGGAGCTGCAACTCACAGAGCCGTTGTATTTGTTAACGGAACCAAGGTTGCTGAGCATGAAGGAGGATTTCTGCCATTCTGTGCAGATGTAACAGAGGTTGTCCGCTATAATGCTTACAATAAAGTAGTTGTAAAGGTTAACAACGAACTTACCGTTACAAATATCCCCTGCGGACAGACTGTTACACTTCCTACAGGAAAGAAAATGTGCAAGCCATATTTTGACTTTTTCAACTATTCAGGTCTGCAGAGATCTGTCTGGCTCACAGCACTGCCAAAGGAATCTGTATTTGACATTGAGACGGTTAATGAACTTTGCGGTTCAGATGCCAAGGTGTCTTACACAGTGAAAACAACAGGTGATCATCCTGTAACTGTTGAACTTCTTGATGAAGAAGGACAGAAAGTTGCCAGCTGTGAAGGAAAAGAAGGAGTTCTGGAAGTAAAGAATGCTCGTCTGTGGAAAGTAAGAGATGCTTATCTGTATCAGATGGTAGTCCGCATCATGGATGAAGATGAGATTCTGGATGAATATACCCAGGAAATCGGAATCCGTACAGTAGAAGTAAAAGGAACAAGCATTCTTCTGAATGGAGAGCCGGTATATTTAAGAGGATTCGGTAAACATGAGGACAGCGATATTGTAGGCCGGGGATTCAACATCGGTGTGATGAAGAGAGACTTTGAGCTGATGAAATGGATCGGAGCTAACTCCTTCCGTACTTCTCATTATCCATACAGCGAAGAAATCTATCAGATGGCGGACAGAGAAGGTTTCCTTATCATTGATGAGGTTCCGGCTGTAGGTCTGTTTGAAAGTCTTATGAACTTTATGGAGGCAAGTACCGGAAAGGCAACGGCTTTCTTTGAGAAAGAGACAACTCCGATTCTCCTTCAGGCCCATCTGCGTGCTGTAGAGGAGATGATCACAAGAGATAAGAATCATCCTTCTGTCATCGCATGGAGCCTTTTAAATGAGCCTGAGACAACAAGTGATGCGGCTGTTCCGTACTTTAAAGAAGTATTTGACAGAGCCCGGGAACTGGATCCTCAGAAGCGTCCCCGTACTTTTGCACTGGTAATGAATTCCACACCAGACAAATGCAAGTGCTATAACTTCAGCGATATCATTGCATTAAACCGCTACTTTGGATGGTATGTAAGCGGCGGATATGACATTTCCACTGCAGAAGTGCTGTTCCGTAAAGAAATGGATGCATGGAAAGCTCTGAATTTGAATAAACCCTTTATTTTCACAGAGTACGGTGCAGATACCCTTGGCTCAGAACATAAGCTGCCTTCTGTTATGTGGAGCCAGGAATACCAGGCTGAGTATCTGAAAATGAATAATGAAGTCTTTGATTCCTATGATTTTATCAAAGGCGAGCAGATCTGGAACTTTGCTGATTTCCAGACAACAGAAGGAATTATGCGTGTCAACGGCAATAAGAAAGGTGTGTTCACACGTCAGCGCCAGCCAAAGGATATTGCCTACAAATTAAAAGAGCGTTGGGAAAGCCTTCCACTGGGCTATAAGAACTAAAAAATCAGAAGATATATTTCTTATGGAGTGCTTTCATATTTTGAATATGGAATTATGATGAATGACGGAAATCCGGCAGGAGATTCTCCTTAAAAAGAGAAGTCCTGCCGGATTTTTTATAATAACAGACAGTTGGCAGACATAGTCTATTGTCTATGTCTGCCAACCGTCACTTACTCATACTTTTTCCCAACAACATAGAGGGGAATAAAAACACTTCCCAGAAAGATGAACAGGACAATAAACTGCCCTGTAAATACCATATCTGCAGAAGAAAAGGTTGAAGCAATGAAATAGAGAATAAAATAAACCAAGGGACACAGGATCATAAGGGCCAGCATTCCCAGGCGGGAAACACGGACTATGTAAGGCCAGTTCCGGTTATTAAAATGAAGTCCCGGCATATTTATCCGAAATATACCGTCACTGTAGAAATTTAATTTATTTTCATCGTAAAAAGAAGGAATTTTTTCTTTGGCAAATATCCAGAAATAGATGCCAAACAGAATACTTAAACCTTCCAGGCCAAAAACAGAGCTATAGCGGGAAAGAAAATCAGTGTCTTTTGTAAGAAGAACCAGTCCCAAGATTTCCAGAAGACCGGCCAGGATCCCCGCTCCGCAAAGGATACAATGCTTAACTTTCTGCCGGGTATTTTTCTTCTGGATTTCTTCAGAATAGGTCAAAGCCTTTTTTACCATGTCTTCTACTGGAACAGCAGTAATCTGGGTCCCCTCTATCCGGCGGGCCTCTAACAGTTCTGTTACCGTAACTTCCATAATATCTGCCAAAGGAACCAGGAGAGAGATGTCAGGAAGACTTTTTCCTGTTTCCCATTTACTTACAGCTTTATCCGAGATAGATAATTTCTCAGCCAGTTCTTTTTGTGTATACCCTTTTTCTTTTCTTAATCGTGCAATAAAACTGCCGAATTTTTCCCGGTCTAATTCGTACATATCAAGTAACCTCCTCTGTATCTATAAAAACAGTATATAACCAGAGAAAAATATGTGCAACCGAGAGAGGGTAGAGCCAGAAAATACCGGAAAAACCGGGTAAACCAGCGGTAGAATCTTACAAAAGGCCGTTTCCGGACCTATGCATCCAGCCAATATTTTATTTGCCAAATCGTTCAAATTATGGTAGAATATGCAAAAGTATGGATAAGACCCTACGATATTTATATTTCTCAAACAAAATGTCATGTCAGTTCTGACTATAAATTCCAGATGATATTAGTTGAAAGTACGATTATTTGTGAATATAAAGAAAGGATTTTAGAATGAGAGAAAAGTATGAATCCCTGTCATTAGGGGCATTGAAAGAGATTGCAAGAGCCAGAGGAATGAGAGGACTCTCTTCGCTGAAAAAAAGCGAATTAGTGGAACGTATGCTCCAGGAAGATGAGAAAGACAAGAAAATGGCGGAAAAGAAAGAGGAGCATAAAAAAGAAGAAAGCAAGAGAGAGGATTATAAGAAAGAAGAGTCCAGGAGAGAGGAACATAAAAAGGAAGAGAGCCAGGAAGGAAGAGCCGTACGTGCGCCTATGGAACAGTCTGAACTGGACAGCGGCCAGAGCGTAACTGGTATTTTGGAAGTGCTTCCAGACGGATATGGATTTATCCGCAGTGATAACTATCTTCCCGGTGACAATGATGTTTATGTATCCCCTTCTCAGATTCGGAGATTTAACCTGAAGACTGGAGATATTTTAAAGGGAAACACCAGAGTAAAAAGCCAGAATGAGAAATTTTCTGCTCTTTTGTATGTAACATATATTAACGGATTTAAGGCCAACGAAATGCAGAGAATGAACTTTGAGGATATGACCCCGATTTTCCCAAATGAAAGGCTTTATCTGGAGCGTCCAGGCGGAAGTATGGCTATGAGGATTACAGACCTGGTCAGTCCTATCGGAAAAGGACAGAGGGGAATGATCGTATCTCCCCCCAAGGCAGGAAAGACTACGCTTTTAAAGGATGCGGCAAAATCTATTCTCCGGAATAATCCGGAAATGCATCTGATCATCCTTCTTATTGACGAAAGACCGGAAGAGGTAACCGATATGAAGGAGACCATTAAGGGCAAGAATGTAGAGATTATCTACTCTACCTTTGACGAACTTCCGGAACACCATAAAAGAGTATCAGAGATGACCATTGAGAGAGCAAAACGTCTGGTAGAACATAAAAAAGATGTTACTATCTTTATTGACAGTATCACTCGACTGGCAAGAGCTTATAACCTTACAGTATCACCCAGCGGGCGTACACTTTCCGGCGGTCTGGACCCGGCAGCTCTCCATATGCCAAAACGATTCTTCGGCGCTGCCAGAAATATGAGAGAGGGCGGAAGCCTGACCATCCTGGCTACAGCTTTGGTAGACACAGGAAGTAAGATGGACGATGTGGTTTACGAGGAATTTAAGGGAACCGGTAATATGGAGCTGGTATTGGACAGAAAGCTTCAGGAGAAACGGGTATTCCCGGCCATTGATATTGCCAAATCCGGAACCAGACGGGAAGACCTGCTTCTGACTTCTGATGAACTGGAAGCAGCAGAGATTATGCGTAAAGCTTTGAATGGTATGAAGTCTGAGGAGGCTACAGAGAACATTCTGAACATGTTTGCAAGAACCAGGGATAATGGAGAATTTGTCCAGATGATCAAGAAACAGAGGATTATTTAAAGCGCCCGGATTACCCTGTAAGTTTTTTATGTTGGGACTTGCATTTGAGGGGAATATATGTTACAATTTATGAGCTGTTTGAAATTGGAAAACGCATAAACAATATAAATTATCAAACTATAGAAGAGGTGAAAAAAATGAAAGAAGGAATCCATCCAAACTATCAGGAATGTACAGTGACATGCAACTGTGGAAATACATTTAAGACAGGTTCTACAAAGTCTGAGCTGCGCGTAGAAGTTTGCTCCAAATGTCATCCTTTCTATACAGGACAGCAGAAAGCTGCACAGGCCCGTGGACGTATCGATAAGTTCAACAGAAAATACGGCATGAATAAATAAGATGTAGAAGAGGTTGAGGTTTTCGGACTTCAGCCTCTTATTGCGTTTGGAGGAAAGAATGAAATCATCGAATATCGGCGGACAGGCGGTAATGGAAGGCATCATGATGCGCCATGGAGATGTTTATTCTGTGGCAGTACGCAAGCCTGACAAAGAGATTGAAATTAAGGTGGAAGATTATAAGAGTATCATAAAAAATAAAAAGATTCTGAGTCTTCCCATTATAAGAGGAGTATTTAATTTTATAGATTCTCTGGTGGTAGGAACCAAATGCCTTATGTATTCTGCCACCTTTTTTGAAGAGGAAGAGGACTATCTGAAGAGAAAGAACCTTCAGGGAGAAGAGAAGGAAAAGGAAGATGCAAAAAAGGAAAAAGAAGACAAGGTGCTGATGACCCTGACAGTCTGTTTTTCTGTAGTCTTTTCTATAGCCCTGTTTATGGTTCTTCCCTATCTGATCGCCAGTCTTCTTCACCGGGTAGGGGCTACGGAAACCATTGTAACCATTGCTGAGGCAGTGGTAAGGATTCTGCTGTTTCTTTTCTATATGGTTCTCATATCTAAAATGGAGGATATACAGAGAGTCTTTATGTATCACGGAGCTGAACATAAGTGTATTAACTGCGTGGAACATGGGCTGCCCCTGACAGTGGAAAATGTGATGAAAAGCTCCAGATTCCACAAGAGATGCGGGACCAGTTTTCTCTTTTTTGTAATTATTGTGAGTATTATCTTTTTTATCGGCTTCTTTGCAGTGGTTCCTGTAAAGGCTATGTGGCTGAGAATTGTTATCCGCATTCTTCTGGTGCCGGCTATTGCCGGGATTTCCTATGAATTTATCCGGCTGGCGGGAAGCAGTGATAATTCTGCCGTGGCTTTTCTTTCAAAACCAGGTTTGGCCCTTCAGAAGCTGACTACTAAAGAACCTACGCCAGATATGACAGAAGTGGCTATTGCAGCAGTGGAGGCGGTCTTTGACTGGAAAGATTATCTGAGAAAAAATTTCCCTGAGACGGAAATCCCTGAGGAGCCCTGATATGGAAAGCTACAGAGAACTGCTGGATTTTGGTAAAAAATATCTGAACGAAAAGAAGATTGAAAACAGCCATCTGGATGCATGGCTCCTTATGGAGTATGTGTGCAAGATTTCCAGAAGCTGGTATTTTATCCATGAAGAAGAGCCGATAAAAGACCAGGAAAGTAAGGCTTACAGGGAATTGATCAGGAAGAGAGGAGAGCACATTCCTCTTCAGCAGCTTACCAATGAAGCCTATTTTTACGGAATGAAGTTCTATGTGGATGAGAATGTTCTGGCTCCCAGGCCAGATACAGAAACCCTGGTGGAAGAAGTGCTGAAGGAACTTCCCACAGACCGGGAACTGGAGATTCTGGATATGTGTACTGGAAGCGGGTGTATTCTCCTGAGTATCCTGGCAAATCGGGAGAAAGCCATAGGCACAGGAGTAGATTTGTCAGAAAAAGCATTAGCCGTGGCAAGAAGAAATGGCCAGGACTGTCAGGCAAAGGCTCAATGGATCTGCAGTGATCTTTTTGAAAAGATTAAGGGAAGGTATGACGCCATTGTCTCCAATCCCCCCTATATCCGGACTTCGGTGATACAGGGACTGATGGAAGAAGTCAGGCTTTATGAGCCTTATATGGCCCTGGACGGCCATGAGGACGGACTGTTTTTTTACAGAAAGATTTTGAATCAGGCAGGGGAGCATTTAAAGCCAGGAGGGCTTCTTGCATTTGAAATCGGATATGACCAGGGAGAGGAAGTAGCCTCTCTTATGGAAGAAAAAGGATATATACAGGTGCGGACAGTAAAGGACCTGGCCGGCCTGGACAGAGTAGTAACAGGAAGAAAAAATCAGGAGGAAAGATATGTTTGATAAGTTAGATGACATTTTAGTACGCCTTGAAGAAATATTAAATGAACTGAATGAGCCTACTGTGGCCAATGACACAGCAAGGTTTCAGAAACTGATGAAGGAACAGAGTGAGCTTCAGCCTATTGCGGCTGCATATAAAGAATACAAGGACTGTAAGCAGACCGTAGAGGACAGCCTTTCCATGCTGGAAGAGGAGTCTGATGAAGAGATGAGGGAAATGTTGAAAGAAGAGCTGTCTGAAGCTAAGAAGCGGATTGAGGAGCTGGAGCATGAGCTGAAGATCCTTCTCCTTCCCAAAGACCCTAATGATGAGAAAAACGTTATCGTGGAAATCCGTGCAGGAGCAGGGGGAGACGAGGCTGCCCTTTTTGCAGCGGAGATTTACAGGATGTATGTGAAATATGCTGAGTCCCAGAGGTGGAGAACCGAGATGCTTACTTTGAATGAAAACGGCATCGGCGGCTTTAAGGAAGTAACCTTTATGATCTATGGACAGGGAGCATATTCAAAGCTGAAATATGAAAGCGGCGTTCACCGGGTACAGCGTGTGCCTGAGACTGAAAGCGGCGGACGTATCCATACATCTACCATTACGGTGGCTATTATGCCTGAAGCAGAGGAAATTGATTTTCAGCTGGATTTGAATGACTGTAAGTTTGATGTTTTCCGTGCTTCCGGAAATGGAGGACAGTGCGTAAATACCACAGACTCTGCGGTACGTCTTACCCATATTCCTACAGGAATCGTTATTTCCTGCCAGGATGAGAAGTCTCAGCTTAAAAATAAGGATAAGGCCCTGAAAATCCTTCGATCCCGTCTCTATGACATGGAGCTGCAGAAACGCCATGACGAGGAGGCAGAGGCCAGAAGGAGTCAGGTGGGAACGGGAGACCGATCTGAGAAAATCCGGACTTATAACTTCCCTCAGGGCCGCGTGACAGATCACAGGATTAAACTTACTTTGCATAAACTGGATTCTGTCCTTGGCGGTGATCTTCAGGAAATTATAGATCATCTTATTGCCGCGGACCAAACGGCAAAACTTGCCAACATGAACGAATAGTCAAAAAGAGGAGCTTTTATGGGCAAATCATTATTTATAGCAGAGAAACCCAGTGTAGCCCAGGAATTCGCCAAGGCCCTAAAGGTGCGTACCCAGAGATATGACGGTTATCTGGAATCAGAAAATACAGTGATTACCTGGTGCGTGGGCCATCTGGTCACAATGAGTTACCCGGAAAAATATGATGAGAAGCTGAAAAGGTGGAGCCTGGAGACTCTGCCTTTTTTGCCAAAGGAATTTAAATATGAAGTCATACCGGCGGTGAAGAAACAGTTTGACATTGTCAGCGGCCTTCTCAATCGAAAGGATGTGGAGACTATCTATGTCTGCACAGACTCCGGGCGGGAGGGAGAATATATCTACCGCCTGGTAGCCATGATGGCCCATGTAAAGGATAAGGACCAGAAAAGGGTATGGATCGATTCTCAGACAGAAGAGGAAATCCTTCGGGGGATCCGGGAGGCAAAGGACATCCATGAGTATGACAACCTTTCTGCTTCTGCCTATCTGAGGGCAAAGGAAGATTACCTTATGGGCATTAATTTTTCCAGACTTCTTTCCCTGAAATATGGAAATGCAGTGTCCTCCTATCTGGGGACCAAATACCAGGCGATCTCTGTGGGAAGGGTTATGACCTGTGTCCTTGGAATGGTAGTCCGCAGAGAGCGGGAAATCCGGGAATTTGTGAAAACGCCTTTCTACCGGGTATTGGGAAAGTTTGACCTGGGAGGCCATACCTTTGAGGGGGAATGGAGGGCTGTAGAAGGAAGCCGGTATTTTCAGTCCCCATTGCTTTATAAGGAAAATGGGTTTAAAGAGGAAAAAGACGCCCGGAGCCTTTTGGAGATTTTGTCGGCAAATCCTCCTCTTACAGCAGTGGCAGAGAAGATTGAGAAGAAAAAGGAGAATAAAAATCCTCCCCTTCTGTTTAACCTGGCAGAGCTTCAGAATGAGTGCTCCCGTCTGTTTAAGCTGAGCCCAGACGAGACGCTGAGGATCGTTCAGGAGCTGTACGAGAAAAAGATGGTGACTTATCCCAGAACTGATGCCAGAGTGCTGTCAACGGCAGTGGCAAAGGAGATATCCAAAAATATCAGAGGACTTCTGAACTATGAACATGCAAGGGAATTTGCAGGAGAGATTTTGGAACAGGGCAGCTATAAGAATATAGCAAAAACCAGGTATGTAAATGATAAGCAGATTACAGACCATTATGCTATTATCCCTACAGGCCAGGGGTTGGGAGCTCTGAAAAGTCTGGCTCCTCAGGGAGCCAGAGTCTATGAAGTAATCGTAAGGAGATTCCTGAGTATTTTTTATCCTCCTGCGGTTTATCAGAAGATCAGCCTTATATCTGTGATTGAAAAGGAGCGGTTGTATTCTTCTTTTAAGGTGCTGGTTTCCGAGGGATATCTGAAGGTTATCGGATATTCTTTTGGAAAGAATAAGAAAGAAGAGACAGGACAGAAAGTCCAGGAGGAAGAGCAGACAGAAGATACTGCCTTTCTGGAACTGCTTAAGGGAGTGAAAAAGGGAAGCACTCTTCCGATAAAGGAATTTTACATAAAGGAGGGAGAGACCTCGCCTCCCAAAAGATACACTTCCGGTTCTATGATCCTGGCTATGGAAAATGCAGGACAGCTTATTGAAGACGAGGAGCTGAGAGCTCAGATTAAGGGCAGCGGCATTGGCACCAGTGCTACCAGAGCAGAGATTTTAAAAAAGCTTATCACCATTAAATATCTGGCCCTGAATAAGAAGACCCAGGTGATCACTCCTACCTTACTCGGAGAAATGATTTTTGATGTGGTAAATGCTTCCATTCGTTCTCTTTTGAACCCAGAGCTTACGGCCAGCTGGGAGAAGGGACTGACTTATGTGGCAGAGGGAAGCATTACCCCAGAAGAGTATATGGTGAAGCTGGAAGATTTTATCAGAAAGCGGACCCAGGGAGTTATGGACCTTCGGAACCAGCTTGCCCTGCGGCAGTATTTTGACAAAGCGGCAGGCTTCTATAAAAAAACAGCAGCAAGGTCAGGAAGCAAAAAGACGAAAACCGAAGGGGAAAAATAAGCTTAGAGAAAAGATATATATTTTAGTTGGAAAAATCCTGCCGGCATAGTAAAATAGTAGAGAAAAGTCCAAAAAGAAAGCAGGTTGAAAAATGGAACAGTTAAAAATCAGTGAGCTTTACAGCGATTTAAGTAAAACTCTGGCAAAAGAACTTTTAGAGGGAAAAACCTATCCCTGGGAAGTACTGCCTTGTATCAGCGAATTTATTGTAAAACTGGGGAATACCTTAAGCGAAGAAGAGTATGAGAAGAAGGGGGAGAATGTGTGGATTGCAAAATCTGCAAAAGTAGCTCCTACAGCTTACATTAACGGACCGGCTATCATCGGAAAAGATGCAGAAGTACGTCACTGTGCTTTTATCCGGGGAAATGCTCTGGTGGGAGAAGGGGCTGTTGTAGGAAATTCTACAGAGCTGAAAAATGTGATTCTTTTTGATAAGGTTCAGGTGCCCCATTACAATTATGTGGGAGACTCTATCTTAGGCTATAAATCCCATATGGGAGCAGGCTCTATTACTTCCAATGTGAAATCTGATAAAAAGCTGGTGGTTGTAAAAGGAAAAGAAGTCCGTATGGAGACTGGACTGAAGAAATTCGGCGCCATGCTGGGTGACGAAGTAGAGGTGGGCTGCGGTTCTGTACTGAATCCAGGGACTGTAGTAGGCAGCCATACGAATATCTATCCTCTTTCTTCTGTGAGAGGAGTAGTCCCCTCCCACAGTATTTACAAAAATCAGAATGAAGTGGTAGAAAAAATCAACGATTAAATCAAAGTTTCAGATTTGAAAAATCGCATATCGGATACAAAATAGTATCAGCAGATGGACAGGGTAAAAGAGATAGAAAAGATATTTCATCCCCTGTCCTTTTTTGTGATTGTACATATTCAGAGGGATGAAAGCCAGGCAGGCCAGAGGCTCCCAGAGAAGACAGAGACATCCTGCAACGGTCTTTTCCAGAGGATACTGATAGAAGACATAGAGGACGATAATCAGCACAATGCCTCTCCAGTCATAGTCTGCCTGAAAAATCCAGCCTGCGAAAATCCCTGCAGCTGCAGGAAGAATGGGCAGGAGAGGATGGATAAAACGGGCTTTTTCCATGCCCCATATCGTCAAAAGACCCAAAAGCAAAGTAAACATTACATTCTGGTAGGAAAACTCCAGAATACTGCTGTTAAAGGCCAGGTCAAAGGGAATTTCTGAGAACAGAGCAAAGAGGAAAAGCCGGAAGGCATATTTTTTTCTGTTGGAGGTGTGAAAAAATCCTTCTACCAGCAGAAAACAGAAAATCGGGAAAGCCAGTCGTCCAATGCCTCTCAGCACCTGGTCAATCTGAGAGCAGAAAAGACTGGCAGAATAGGAGAGGGCTGTAGGCAGCTGATTATTATAGGAATAGATTACTCCGTGCTCCAGGA
Organism: Blautia sp. An46; assembly: GCF_002161645.1. Classification (NCBI taxonomy): domain Bacteria; kingdom Bacillati; phylum Bacillota; class Clostridia; order Lachnospirales; family Lachnospiraceae; genus Blautia; species Blautia sp. An46. Next base: position 13,496 of record NZ_NFIF01000025.1, read on the forward strand.
TTACTGCGCCTATATGGTCGATGAGCATGAAAATAAGAGCAAATAATTTTAATGTGCTTCCGGTAAAGACTGGGGGAAGCAGGCTTTTGCCCTGAAAAACAGATTTATAAGCAAACATAGAATTCCTTTCCGGAACATCCCGTAAAATTTTTGGAAGGTCCTGTAATATTTTTGTATAATTAAGAAAAATTATAACACATAGAGCTTTTGTATGAAATAAAATACCTGCAATTTCTTGCAAACTGGAAAAATTCTGGGTATCATATTGAGTGATAAAAAGAAAGGAAGGGTAATGACAGATGAGAGGATTAGATACAAATGTGAAAAGAATCCGCCGCAAGGTGTTCAAAGAGATTGCCAGGGTGGGATTTGAGTCTGAGCCGGAAACACTGGTAGCAGATATTGAGGCGATTCCTTATCATATCGTCCAGGAGAGAGCTACTTACAGAGAAAGTATCTATCGTGAGAGGGCAGTAGCCAGCGAACGTGTGCGTCTGGCAATGGGCATGTCCCTGAGACCAGAGAATACGGCAGTACATATTACAGCAGGGCTGGAAGCCAGCAATATTGACGAAAAGTATTATGAGCCGCCTCTCATGCAGGTGATTCCCTCCGCCTGTGACGCCTGCGAGCCGAAAATGTATGAGGTGTCCAATATGTGCCGGGGCTGTGTGGCCCATCCCTGTAAGGAGGTTTGTCCTAAGGGAGCCATCAGCATCGTTAAGGGAAAATCTATCATTGATCAGGAAAAATGTATTAAGTGCGGGAAATGTAAATCTGTTTGCCCTTATGACGCCATCGCAAAGAAAGAAAGGCCCTGTGCCAGGGCCTGCGGTGTCAATGCTATTGAAAGCGACGAGCTGGGAAGAGCAAAGATCAATAATGAAAAATGTGTTTCCTGCGGTATGTGTATGGTGAACTGTCCTTTTGGAGCAATTTCTGATAAATCTCAGATCTTTCAGCTGGCTCACGCCTTGAAAGAGGGAAAACAGATTATTGCAGAAGTGGCACCGGCTTTTGTAGGCCAGTTTGGAGCAGAGGTAACGCCCAGAAAGCTGAAAGCAGCTCTTTTGGAAATGGGCTTTGCAGAAGCCTATGAAGTGGCGCTGGGAGCGGATATTGGCGCTGCCTCAGAAGCTCATCACTATGCGGAAAAGGTAAGTACCGGAGAACTGCCTTTCCTCCTGACTTCCTGCTGTCCGTCCTGGATCATGATGGCCAAGCATTTCTTCCCGGATATGACGGGAAATATTTCTCAGGAGCTGACGCCTATGGTGGCTACTGCCAGAACCATTAAAAAGCAGTACCCGGATGCTAAGGTGGTCTTTATCGGCCCCTGCGCTTCTAAAAAGCTGGAGGCTTCCAGGACTGACGTACGGAGCGATGTGGATTTTGTAATTACTTTTGAAGAGCTGGCTGGTATGTTTGAAGCAAAGGGAATTGACCCTGCTAAATGTGAAGGAGATTCTTCCTTCCATAATGCTACAGCAGCAGGACGAGGTTATGCTGTGGCAGGAGGTGTGTCCAGCGCTATTGAGGCCTGTCTCCGTGAGTACTATCCGGAAGTAGAAGTACACATTGAACATGCAGAAGGCCTGGACGAGTGTAAAAAGATTCTTATGCAGGCAAAAGCAGGAAAAATTAAAGGCTGCATGATCGAAGGCATGGGCTGCCCCGGGGGCTGTATGGCAGGAGCAGGAACTATAGCGCCTTTGAACAAAGCCTCTGCAGAGCTGAAGAAATATAAAGCCAATTCTTCCAGACAGCTTCCACCAGCAGAACTGGCAGAAATTGAACTGGACTGATAAAATCTCAAAGAAAAATTAAGAAAGAGCCTTGGAAATGTAGGAATTCTTAACAGATTTCTTACAAGACCGAGGCTCTTTCTTTTAAAATCTTTAGAAAATCTTTAAGTTTGGTCACCTCTTTTCTTTAAGTCTATGCATTACCATAATACATAGATTAAGAAAAAGAAAAGGGGGAACCTTTATGAAGATATTATTAACAACAGATTGGTACAAGCCTGTGGTAAATGGTGTTGTGACTTCCGTAATAAATTTGAAAAAAGAATTGGAAAACCGAGGACATGAGGTAAGGGTTCTTACCTTATCCAGAAATTATAAATCTTACGTGGAGGAAGGCGTTTACTATATTAAATCTTTAAACCTGGAAAAAATATACCCAAATGCCAGAGCAGTCCTTCCTCATACAGAGCCTTTAATTCAGGAACTGATCTGGTGGAGGCCAGATATTGTTCATTCTCAGTGCGAATTTATGACCTTTTCCTATGCTGCAAAAATCAGCAGAAAATGCCAGTGTCCTCTGGTACATACTTATCACACAGTTTATGAGGACTATATCCACTATCTTCCAGGAGGATTATCTCAGTATAAAACCGGAGCGAAAATAGAGAAAAAAGCAGTGGCATGCTTTTCGAAAATGGTATTGGGCAAGACCAGCCAAGTCATTGTTCCAACCAGTAAGGTAGAGAATATCCTGAAAAAATACGGCGTGGAAGAACCTGTTGCCGTAATGCCTACAGGAATTGACCTTGGCAGGTTCAAAGAGCCGGTTTCTGAAGAAGAGAAAAATGCCATGAAGAAAAAACTGGGAATACCTCTGGAGAATAAAGTTTTGGTCAGCGTAGGACGACTGGCAAAAGAAAAAAATCTGGAAGAGCTGCTGGAATACTTCTCCAGACTCATTAGAGAAGGAGCAGGGAAAAATCTTACATTTCTTATTGCAGGGGATGGGCCGGACAGAGAAAATCTGGAAGAGAGAGCAAAGGACCTTCAGATTACAGACCAGGTCGTATTTACCGGAATGATTGCCCCAGATGAGGTTGCCAGATATTATAAGCTGGGAGATGTTTTCGTATGCGCCTCCAGCAGCGAAACCCAGGGTATTACTTACATAGAGGCTCTGGCCTGCGGCCTTCCTGCACTTTGCAGAAAAGATGAATGTCTCAGCCAGGTGATCACAGACGGATATAACGGTTTTCAGTATGAAGGCTATGAGTATTTTAAAATGCATTTGAACTATATTCTGGAACAGGAAGAACGGCGTCTGGAAATGGGACGGAGAGGACAGGAAATTTCCAGCCTATATTCTACATGGAATTTCTGTACAGCTGCAGAAGGGATCTACAGAAGAGTCATAGAAGAACAGGAAAAAGACAGACACCAGGAACTTTTATCAGAAGAAAGAACGCCAGGATTCAGAGGCAGATGGAAATCCCTTTCCGAAGTCTGGACAAGAGGCATTATGAAGAGAGGAGCCTGATTGAATGAAACGGATTAATATGTTGTCAAAAGCAGATATGGTCAAGGGGCAGGGCGTTCTTTCCGCCCATGATGAACAGGTAGAGCTGGCCAGAGAAGTGATGAAAGACAGAGCTCTGATTAGGGAAAACTCCAGGGAAGCCAGTGAGATTACCCATTACCATTCCATAAATCCGGAATTCTATCTGTCTGCTTTCTGGAGAAGGAGACAGGGAGCCCTGGTGGGGTATGTACATTTCCTTCCGGAAACTGTGGAAAACAGCATTTCCCTTCCAAGGGTTGCCAAGAATATTTTTTATAAATATATGATTTCTTTTTATAAGAGAATGGATTATCTGGTGACAGTAAATCCAGTATTTATTGACAAGCTGGCAGATTATGGAATTCCCAGTGAAAAAGTTACTTATATTCCCAATGTAGTGTCAGAAAAGAATTTTTATCCTCTTGGAAAGGAAGAAAAGAGGAAGGCCAGAGAAAAATACGGAATCCGCCCAGAGGCCTTTACAATATTGTGTGCAGGACAGCTGCAGAGAAGAAAAGGAGTCTTTGATTTCCTGGATGTGGCAGAAAAAATGCCGGAGTGTCAGTTTGTGTGGGCAGGAGGCTTTTCTTTCGGAAAGATTTCTGAGGGGTACGAGGAAATTAAAGCCAGAATGGAAAACCTTCCGGAAAACGTAAAATTTCTGGGACTGGTAGACAGGGAAGAAATGAACCAGATTTATAATATGGCAGATGTGATGTTCCTTCCCTCTTATGAAGAACTGTTTCCTATGACAATCCTGGAGGCTATGAATTGCGGTATCCCTATCCTGGTCAGGGATCTGGATATCTATCAGCCCATATTGTTTGATTATGTCCTCCGGGGACAGGACCAGGAAATGTTTATCAGGACTTTGGAAAAACTGAAAGAGAATCGGCAGTTCTATGAGAAAAGTGCAGAACTTGCTTTTACCGGACACAAATTTTACAGCCGGGAACATGTAGGAAATATGTGGGAGAGTTTCTATGAGAAAATTTTTCAGGAAGAACAGGCAAGGAAGAGAGAAAAAAACAGAGGGGATGCCCCAAACAGGAGAGTAGTTTTATGGGAAAACAAAAAACAGCAGTATATTTAAATATATGTACCCTTTTAGGACTGGCGGCTATGGCTCTGTTTATCTGGTATGGTATCCGCACAGGAATCTTTGTCTCAGCAGAGTCTCTGGAGGCTTTTCTGGGAAAGTTCGGACTGTGGGCGCCGGTGTGCTTTGTGCTTATTCAGTGCATCCAGGTGGTGATACCGATACTTCCGGGAGCTATCGGCTGTCTGGGCGGCGTTTTGATCTTCGGTCCGGTATGGGGATTTGTATATAATTATGTGGGAATTTCCATGGGCTCCATACTGGCCTTTGTACTCTCTAAAAGATATGGAAAATCCTTTGTTCAGCATATGATCGGAGAGAAAAACTACAAGAAATATATCGGCTGGCTGGATAAGGGAACAGCCTTTGACAAGGCTTTTGCCGCCGCTATTTTCTTCCCGGTGGCTCCTGATGATCTTTTGTGCTATATTGCAGGTCTGACGAAAATGACCCTGAGAAAATTTACTCTTATCATTATTCTGGGAAAGCCAGGTTCCATATTTTTGTATAGTCTGGGACTTACCAGCATTACCCAGCTTATACAGCATTTTCTCTAGATAAAAGGGAGTGCAGTGTTTAACGGATACCTTTTCATGTACGCTAAACACTGCGCTCCCTTTATAAGTTTATGATAAAACAAGTAAGTTTAGATTTCTGTGAAAGAGAATCTTTCTTTCAGCCCGTTGGTTACCACATCATAAACAATAGCGCCGCTTTCCAGCTCGGTTTTTTCACAGGTGGCCGCTTTGCTGATATGGGTTCTCATGTATTCATCCAGGTTGTCTGTCTCAATTTCTGAAATATCAGAATCCATTTTGCCTCGGCACATGTCGCTGATTTCATGAATCATTTCATAAGTTTTCATACAAAATACCTCCTTTTCTTGAGAAAAACTAAAAAATAATATAATAAAGATGTTGTTTTACTTATTTTAGCATTATTTTATGGGATTTGCCAGGGGGATTCAAAAAATCATGAACCCCAGACTAGAAGTATTCAGCTATATATCATAGAACAGTTGCAAAAACTATGGAAATCGAAAAAAATAGGTCTGGATTTTTTTGTCACTTTGTGAGAAAATGTTTGTGAATAAGGTGTCGTATACGGCGCACTTTAAGTAATTTATACTTGAAAGGAGTTTTAAAATGATTTATTCACATGAAGTAGAAAAAATGTGTCCAGTAGCTCAGGGTGTGAACCACGGAGCAGCTCCAATCCCAGAAGAAGCAAAATGGGTAAAAGCAAAAGAAATCAAAGACATTTCAGGTTTAACACATGGCGTTGGCTGGTGTGCTCCTCAGCAGGGCGCATGTAAGCTGACTCTGAATGTTAAGGACGGAATCATTCAGGAAGCCTTAGTTGAGACACTGGGATGCTCAGGTATGACTCATTCAGCAGCCATGGCTTCTGAGATTTTACCAGGAAGAACTATTCTGGAAGCGTTAAATACAGACCTTGTTTGTGACGCAATCAATACAGCTATGAGAGAATTATTCCTGCAGATCGTTTACGGACGTACACAGAGCGCATTCTCTGAAGACGGACTTCCAATCGGAGCAGGTCTGGAAGACTTAGGAAAAGGTCTGAGATCCCAGGTTGGTACTATGTACGGAACATTAAAGAAAGGTCCTCGTTATCTGGAAATGGCTGAAGGCTACGTTACAGGAATCGCATTAGACGAAGATGACCAGATCATCGGTTATAAATTCGTAAACCTTGGCAAACTCACAGATTTCATCAAGAAAGGTGACGAGCCAAACGTAGCTTGGGAAAAAGCACAGGGACAGTACGGACGTGTTGCTGACGCTGTTAAGATCATTGACCCAAGAGAAGAGTAATGAGACGAAACGCAGCAAAAGGTAATGATTATAGGAGGATTTCATAATGGCTTTATTTGAATCATATGAAAGAAGAATTGACAAGATCAATCAGGTTTTAAATAGCTATGGTATTGCTTCCATCGAAGAAGCTGAAAAAATTACAAAAGACGCCGGGTTAAACGTATACGATATGGTAAAAGGCATTCAGCCAATCTGCTTTGAAAACGCATGCTGGGCTTACATCGTAGGCGCTGCTATCGCTATCAAGAAAGACTGCAAGAGAGCGGCAGATGCAGCAGCAGCTATCGGCGAAGGTCTTCAGGCTTTCTGTATTCCAGGTTCTGTAGCAGATCAGCGTAAAGTAGGTCTGGGACATGGTAACTTAGGAAAAATGCTTCTGGAAGAAGACACAGACTGCTTCTGTTTCCTGGCAGGACATGAATCTTTCGCAGCAGCAGAAGGCGCTATCGGTATTGCTGAGAAAGCAAACAAAGTTCGTCAGAAACCACTGCGTGTTATCTTAAACGGCCTTGGAAAAGACGCTGCACAGATCATCGCGCGTATCAACGGATTTACATATGTTGAGACAGATTACGATTACTATACAGGAGAGCTGAAAGAAGTATTCCGTAAGGCATACTCTGACGGACCTCGTGCAAAAGTAAACTGCTACGGAGCAAACGACGTTCGTGAAGGTGTTGCTATCATGTGGAAGGAAGGCGTTGACGTTTCCATTACAGGTAACTCCACAAACCCAACACGTTTCCAGCATCCAGTTGCAGGTACTTACAAGAAAGAGTGCGTAGAGGCTGGAAAGAAATACTTCTCCGTTGCTTCTGGCGGCGGTACAGGACGTACACTGCATCCAGACAATATGGCAGCAGGTCCTGCTTCCTATGGTATGACAGATACATTAGGACGTATGCATTCTGACGCTCAGTTTGCAGGTTCTTCTTCTGTACCTGCACACGTTGAGATGATGGGTCTCATCGGCGCAGGAAACAACCCAATGGTTGGTATGACAGTAGCTGTTGCAGTTGCTATCGAAGAAGCTGCTAAGGCTGGCAAGTTCTAAAGAAATATTAAAAAAATAAGGGCTTCCGTTGATATGAAAAGTCGACGGAAGCCCTAAATTTTGCCGTGTAATACACAAATTTTCGTATGAAAGAAGGAGCTGTATTTCAGCTCCTTGTACACTGACAGCATTTTAACGTTCAGAAGTGTTTACAAATTGAAAAAGCCTTATTCTAAAATTCCATTTAGAACAAAAAGTTGATTGTCTTGTCATATGGAGTGTGTTATACTCTGTCTACGGAGTAATCGTGTTACAGGGTGGCTGGCCTCTATTCTTACATAGAATGGGGGTGGTGCTGATGGACAAGAAACCATTTGATTTCAAAGACTTGGTAGTTTTTGGAACGTTCATTTTAGCATTGCTGACATTCGTATTTACGTTCTGTCGATAATGTTTTAAAGCATAGAAAAACCACCCCGGAACTTTGGCAGAGTAATGAGGTGGTAATTCTATGTTCTTCCTTATTACGAGGTCAACCCCTTGTGGGCGGTTGCTCCTTTTTCTGTCTATAATATATCATATCAGGTAACAAGATTCAAGAGTCGTTAAAACACAAAAAGGAGAAATTCATGATTGATGGAACAGCCATGTTAGGGAAACTTGTAAAGGTTACCGTTGACCGTCCAATGGGAAGCTTTCATCCGAAACATCAGAATCTGTATTATCCTGTGAATTATGGATATATAGAAGGAATCCTGGCCCCTGATGGCGAAGAACAGGATGCATATATTCTGGGAGTGGACCAGCCTGTGAAAGAATTTACGGGAAGGATTATCGGTATTGTGCATCGGCTGGACGATATAGAAGAGAAATGGGTGGTGGCTCCGGAAAAACTGTCCTTTACCAGAGAACAGATACAGGAACAGATATATTTTCAGGAGCAGTATTTTCAGTCAGAGATTATTGTATAGGAAGAAAACAGGATTCAAGCAGACAAAAATATACCGTGGACAGGACCAGATGATCTGCGTGACTGGAAGGAAGACCGGTTGAAATTTCCTGCTTTTTATAGTATATTAGTAGCACCGAGAAAAATACAATAGGAGAAAAGGGAAGATGAAAAAAACAGCATTAGTCATTATGGCAGCCGGACTTGGCAGCCGCTTTGGCAAGGGAATCAAACAGCTGGCAAAAGTAGGTCCCAGCGGTGAAATCATTATGGAGTATTCCATTCACGATGCATTAGAGGCGGGATTTAATAAAGTAGTTTTCATTATCCGTAAAGATATTGAAAAAGAATTTAAAGAGATTATCGGAGACAAGATAGAGAAAGTTGCAGAAGTAGCTTATGTATATCAGGATCTGAATGACCTTCCGGAAGGCTTTACCTGCCCGGAAGACAGGACAAAACCCTGGGGAACTGGCCAGGCAGTACTGGCAGCAAAGAAAGCAGTCCAGGAGCCTTTCCTGGTAATCAATGCTGATGATTACTACGGTAAGGAAGCTTTTGGAAAAATCCATGACTATCTGGTAGAAGAAAAAGAAGCCGGCGAGAAGATGGATATCTGTATGGCAGGATTTATCCTGGAGAATACTTTAAGCGACAATGGCGGGGTAACCAGAGGAGTATGTGCCCTGAATCCTGACAGAAAGCTGGTAGGTATTACAGAGACTTATAATATCCAGAAGACTGAAGAAGGACCGGCAGCAGTAGACGAGGAGACAGGAGAAAAGAACTACCTGGATGCTCAGACACTGGTTTCCATGAATATGTGGGGATTTCAGCCAGAATTCATGGAAGTGCTTGAAAAAGGCTTTGTTGAATTTTTAGCTGGAGTGCAGCCTGGAGATATTAAAAAAGAATACCTTCTTCCGGGTGTTGTGGACCAGATGATCAAAGAAGGAAAGGCAGAAGTTTCTGTTCTGAAAACACATGACACCTGGTTCGGCGTAACATATCAGGAAGATAAGGAAATCGTAATGAAATCCTTTAAAGAGCTGGAAGAAAAGGGCGTATATACGAATCCCCTTTTTCCTCAGGCATAAAGAGCAGAATCCGTGACGTTATGGGGTCAAAGGTATTTTGACCCCTGAATTTTGATGTAAAGGAGTCAGTTATGGGTAAATATTTTGGAACAGACGGCTTCCGAGGAGAAGCAAATGTAAATTTAACTGTAGAGCATGCTTTTAAAGTAGGCCGTTTTCTGGGATGGTATTTCGGAAAAGAACATAAGGCTCAGATTGTTATCGGAAAGGACACCAGAAGAAGCAGCTACATGTTTGAATACTCTTTAGTAGCAGGTTTGACAGCTTCTGGAGCAGATGTTTTTCTTCTCCATGTAACGACTACGCCAAGTGTTTCTTATGTAGTAAGAACAGAAAATTTTGACTGTGGAATTATGATCTCTGCCAGCCATAATCCTTTCTATGACAATGGAATTAAGATTATCAACGGAAATGGTCAGAAAATGGACGGGGCAGTAGAAGCTCAGATTGAGGCTTATATTGACGGAGAAATTCCTGAACTGCCTCTGGCAAAAAGGGAGAATATAGGCCGTACTGTGGACTTCTCAGCAGGAAGAAACCGTTATATCGGCTATTTGATTTCTATTCCAACCAGAGCATTCAAAAATGTTCGGGTAGGACTGGACTGTGCAAACGGAAGTGCATCTGCCATTGCAAAAAGTGTTTTTGATGCCCTGGGAGCCAAGACCTATGTGATCCACAATGAGCCAGATGGAACCAATATCAATACAAACTGCGGCTCTACCCATATTGAGGAGCTTAAAAATTTCGTAAAAGAAAATCAGCTGGATGTAGGATTTGCCTATGACGGAGACGCGGACAGATGCATTGCCGTAGATGATCAGGGAAATGAAGTAAATGGAGACCTGATCCTGTATGTATGCGGTAAATATATGAAAGAGCAGGGACAGCTGAACAATAATACTATTGTTACCACAGTAATGTCTAATCTGGGGCTTTATAAAGCTCTGGACAGAGAGGGAATTCTCTATGAACAGACAGCTGTCGGAGATAAATATGTCTGCGAAAATATGATGACAAATGGCCACTCCATTGGCGGAGAGCAGTCCGGACATATCATCTTTTCTAAACATGCGACTACCGGAGACGGCATTCTCACTTCACTGAAATTAATGGAAGTGATCATTGAAAAGAAAGTTTCCCTCAGCACCCTTACGAGAGAAGTAAAGATTTATCCCCAGGTACTGAAAAATGTAAAAGTCCACGATAAGAAACAGGCCAGGGAAAATCAGAAGGTTATAGAAGCTATACAGAAGGCAGAAGAAGCTCTTGGAAGCGACGGCAGGATTCTGGTTCGCGAGAGCGGAACAGAACCTCTTATCAGGGTTATGGTAGAGGCTCCTACAGACCAGATTTGCGAAGAGCATGTTCAGCAGATCGTGGATGTTATGGAGGCTGAGAATCTGGTCCTTAACTGAGAGTGAATATGCCAGCACACTGGAGAAACGGAGATGTACAGGTGAAGAAAAAAATCCTTGTAGCGGCAGGCTTTGGGCTGTGCCTGCTGGGAGGCTGCAGCAGCGCTCCTACCTCTTATGAAACAGGAAAAACAAATCTGGAGGAGCAGAATTATACCCAGGCTATAGAAGACTTCCAGGATGCTGTGGAGGAAGGCGATCATGCTGTGGAATCCTGGAGAGGAATCGGCATTGCCTGGACGGAACAGGGTGTTTATGATAAGGCTCAGGAGGCATTTGAGACAGCCCTGGGACTGACCGGAAGGTCAGACAGAGCTATGCGGAAAGATTTGAATTTATATCTTGCAGACGCCCAGTATCATCAGGGAGATTATCAGGGATGTGTGGATACCTGTGATACTCTTTTAGAAAGCAGCAGGGAGAAAGATGCCTATTTTCTGAGAGGAAGCGCATATCTCCACTTAGATGATTACAGCCAGGCAGATACTAACTTTGCCAGAGTAGTATCAGGTTCGAAGGATTATGAGGATTATCTGGATGTTTATATGGTGTACAGAGACTGCGGGCTGAATGCAGATGGAAGTGAATATCTGGAAGAGGCTCTGGATATCGATCCTGGAAACGGAGAGGATTATTATCACAGGGGAAGGATATACTATTATCTGGAAGATTATAAAAATGCGGAAGAGGCACTGAAGACTTCTGCTGACAAAGGATATTCCACGGCGCAGCTCTACCTGGGACGGGTGTACCTGGCAGCCGGAGATACCCAGAAGGCTAAGGAAAATTATGAACAGTGTCTGGATGTAAAGGAACTGACGGCAGGAGCTTACGGCGGACTGGCATACTGTTCCGTTCTCGAAGAAGACTATGACTCGGCACTGTCTTATATCCAGAAAGGGCTTGAACAGGACGATCAGGATGAAAATCAGGCACTGCTTTTTAATCAGATTGTCGTATATGAGAGGATGGCGGATTATGACACTGCCAAGGAGGAGATCAGCCAGTATCTGGAACAGTATCCTGCAGACGAAGACGCCATAAGAGAAAATTATTTTCTGGAAACGAGATAGGGCTGAGCTGTCTGCCGGAGAAGACCGAATCCCGCTAAGGACTTGCGAAGGAGTCTTGAATACTTGAATAGGAGAGTATATGGATTTATTTGAGTTAAAGGAAGAAAAAGAAAGAGTAATCCTGGTGGGAGTGGCTACCAGGGAGAATGAAGATGTTCAGGATTCTCTGGATGAGCTGGAAGAACTGGTAGAGACAGCAGGAGCCCAGACTGTAGGAAGAGTAGTTCAGAGCCGTGAGGGGATACATCCAGGCTATTATGTAGGAACCGGAAAACTGGAGGAAATCCAGATGGCGGTGCGGGCTCTGGATGCTACGGGGATTGTCTGTGACGATGAACTGTCACCGTCTCAGATGAATAATCTGGAGCGGGAACTGGAATGTAAAGTCATGGACAGAACCGTTGTAATCCTGGATATCTTTGCTTCCAGGGCAAAAACCAGCGAGGGCAAAATTCAGGTGGAGCTGGCCCAGCTCAGATACCGGGCTGCCCGGCTGACAGGCCTTGGCACATCCCTTTCCCGATTGGGAGGCGGAATCGGGACAAGGGGTCCCGGTGAGAAAAAGCTGGAGGTAGACCGAAGGTTGATCAAAACCAGGATCTCTCAGTTAAAGCGGGAACTGGAACAGGTGAAGCGCCACAGAGAACTCCTCAGGGAAGGCAGGAAGAAGGAGAACCTGCTCACTGGAGCCATTGTAGGATATACCAATGCAGGTAAATCCACTCTTTTGAATACCCTTACCCATGCAGCAGTGCTGGAAGAAGATAAACTGTTTGCCACTCTGGACCCTACGACCAGAGTTCTGGAACTTCCCCGAAAACAGAAAATGTATTTGACAGATACAGTTGGATTTATCCGGAAACTGCCCCATCATCTTATTGAGGCCTTTAAGAGTACTTTGGAAGAGGCAAAATATGCAGATGTGATCATTCATGTAGTGGATGCTTCTAATCCTCAGATGGATGAGCAGATGTTTGTGGTGTATCAGACTCTGAAAGAACTTGGAGTAGAGAACAAGAAAGTAGTGACTCTTTTCAACAAACAGGATAAGGTGGAAGAAGAAAAGATTTTCAGGGACTTTCAGGCAGACTATGTGCTGAAGATTTCTGCCAGGACAGGGCAGGGACTGACAGAGTTTAAAGAAGTTATGGAAAAAATCCTTACTGAGAATCAGATTTATCTGGAAAGAAACTATGGATACCAGGAAGCAGGGAAGATTCAGCTGATCAGAAAATATGGACAGCTCCTTGTGGAAGAATATACTTCTGAGGGCATACATGTAAAGGCCAGAGTCCCTGCCAGTATTTATGGAAAAATAGAAGAAGACAGAAAAAACTAATAGAAAAAACCGATGAGGGGTGCGAATCTCATCGGTTTTTTCTCTATCAAAACTTAGGGTATGGCTTATTTATTGTTGTTCTTTGCTTCCATCAGCTTCATTGCGCGGACCTTCAGAGGCAGTCCGAACAAAGTAATGAAACCGTCAGCGTCATGATGATCATACATATCGCCAGTGGTGAAGGAGGCAAGAGATTCATTGTACAGGCTGTATGGAGAAGTAGTGCCTGCCTTGATGATATTGCCTTTATACAGTTTTAATTTTACTTCACCAGTCACATATTTCTGGGTAGATTCTACGAAAGCCTGGATGGCCTCTCTTAAAGGAGTGAACCATTTTCCTTCATATACTACCTGAGCAAGCTGGCTGCCCAGTTTTTTCTTGGTTTCCATAGTATCTCTGTCTAAAATCAGTTCTTCCAGCTGATCATGAGCTTCCATGAGGATTGTTCCCCCAGGAGTCTCATAGACACCTCTGGATTTCATTCCTACTACACGATTTTCTACAATATCAATAATACCGATACCATTTTCACCGCCCAGTCTATTCAGCTCAGTGATAATCTCGGATACTTTCATAGCTTTTCCGTTTAATGTTTTTGGAACTCCGGCTTCAAAAGTCATGGTGATTTCAGTTTCTTTGTCAGGGGCTTTTTCAGGTGTTACGCTGAGAACCAGGAGGTTGTCATAGTTTGGCTCCTGGGAAGGGTCTTCCAGCTCCAGGCCTTCATGGCTGATATGCCATAAGTTCCGGTCACGGCTGTAGCTGTGGCTGACATCGAAAGGAAGATCAATGCCGTGGGCTTTGCAGAAAGCAATTTCGTCTTCACGGGACTGCATTGTCCATACATCGGTCATACGCCAGGGAGCGATGATCTTGATGTCGGGAGCCAGGGCCTTGATGCTCAGCTCAAAACGGATCTGGTCATTTCCCTTTCCTGTGGCGCCGTGGCAGATGGCAACAGCACCTTCTTTTCTGGCAATCTCCACCAGTTTCTTTGCGATTCCAGGACGGGCCATAGATGTACCCAGAAGATATTTATGCTCATACACAGCTCCTGCCTGAACACAGGGCATGATATAATCTTCACAGAATTCATCTACAATATCCTCAATATATAATTTAGAAGCTCCGGACAGTTTTGCTCTTTCATCCAGTCCATCCAGCTCTGCCCCTTGTCCACAGTTGACACAGCAGCAGATAACTTCATAATCAAAATTCTCCTTTAACCAGGGAATCAAGGCGGTGGTATCCAGACCGCCGGAATATGCTAAAACAACTTTTTCTTTCATAAGATCATCCTCCTGAAAATATATAAAGTACGTTATTGATTTCGTTGCTATTGGTACTATACAACAATTATTATAATTATGCAATAGTAAATTGTAAAAAATCCAGGCTTTTCTTTATGACAGAGAGTTATATAAAAGATTACCTATTATTATGACCACGAAACAGCGGGGTTTTTTAATGGGTAAATTATAGAAAAATAAAAAATATATCTTGCATATATATGAAGAGAGATGTATAATTATTCAATATTTCGGAGAAAATATGCATAACTTCTGCTTGCATGAGCGAAAGAACAGGAGTATGATGAACACAGAAAAAAAGAAAACGAGGATGGGAATATGATTAAAGTGGGAATTATCGGAGCTACCGGATATGCTGGAGAAGAGCTGGTGCGTCTTCTGCTGGGACATAAAAATGCAGAGATTAAGTGGTATGGCTCCAGAAGCTATATTGATAAAAAATATTATGAAGTTTACCAGAATATGTTTGAGCTTGTGGAAGATACCTGTCTGGATGATAATATGGCAGAGCTGGCGGACCAGGTGGATGTAATCTTTACTGCTACGCACCAGGGATTGTGCGCTTCCATGGTGAATGAAGAGATTCTATCAAAAGTAAAGATTATTGATCTGAGTGCAGACTTCCGGATTAAAGATGTGAAGATCTATGAAGAGTGGTATAAAATTTCCCATAAAGCGCCGGAGTTTATACCAGAAGCAGTGTACGGCCTCTGTGAGATCAACCGGGAAGACATAAAAAAGGCCAGGCTGGTGGCCAATCCGGGATGCTACACTACCTGCAGCATACTAACCTGCTATCCTCTGGTGAAAGAAGGACTGATCGATCCGGATACTCTGATCATTGATGCAAAATCCGGTACCTCAGGAGCGGGACGTGGAGCAAAGGTGGATAATCTTTTCTGCGAAGTAAATGAAAATATGAAAGCATACAGTGTAGGAAATCACCGGCATACACCGGAAATCGAAGAGCAGCTGGGATACGCTGCAGGAAAAAAGATTACCTTAAACTTTACGCCTCATCTGGTTCCTATGAACAGAGGAATCCTGGCTACCGCTTATGCTTCTCTGACAAAGCAGGTTTCTTATGAAGAGGTTAAAGAAATTTACGACAAATATTATAAGAAAGAAAAATTTATCCGTGTCCTGGACAAGGATATGTATCCTCAGACAAAATGGGTAGAGGGAAGCAATTATGTGGATATTAATTTTAAGATCGATCCCAGGACTAACCGGATCATTATGATGGGAGCCATTGACAATCTGGTAAAAGGAGCTGCAGGTCAGGCGGTGCAGAATATGAACCTTATGTTTGGCCTGGAAGAGGCCCAGGGACTTCAGCTGGTGCCTATGTTCCCATAAAAAGCCGGTTTTTGAGGAAAGGAGAATTTGAAGAAAATGGAAGATAAGATAAATGTAACAGAGGGAGGCGTAACGGCGGCCCAGGGATTTCAGGCTGCAGGAATTGCCGCAGGAATAAAAAAAGGCGGTACAAAAGACATGGCCATGGTTTACAGTGAAAAGCCCTGTGTATGTGCAGGCACCTTTACTACAAACGTAGTAAAGGCAGCTCCGGTAAAGTGGGACCAGAAAATAGTAGAGGAATCAGATTATGTGCAGGCTGTGGTATGCAACAGCGGAATTGCCAATGCCTGTACCGGCCAGGAGGGATACAGCTACTGCCAGGAGACAGCTAAGGCTGCAGGGAAAGCATTGGGCATTTCTGCAGAAGAGGTGCTGGTAGCTTCTACAGGAGTGATCGGACAGCAGCTTCCCATGGCAGTTTTGAAAGAAGGAGTAAAGAAGCTGGCCCCTATGCTTCTGGGAACAAAAGAGGCAGGAACTTTGGCGGCAGAAGCGATCATGACCACAGATACAGTGAAAAAGGAAGTGGCTGTAGAGATGGAGCTTTCCGGGAAAAAAGTGACTATCGGAGGTATGTGCAAGGGCTCTGGAATGATCCATCCAAATATGTGCACCATGCTGTCTTTTGTGACCACAGATGTGGACATCGATAAAAATCTTTTAAAAGAGGCTTTAAGAGAAAGCGTACAGGATTCTTATAATATGATTTCTGTGGATGGAGACACATCTACAAATGATACGGTATTAGTCCTGGCAAATGCAATGGCAGGAAATCCTAAGATCACAGAAAAAAATCAGGATTATGAGATTTTTAAGAAGGGACTGGACTATGTAAATAAGACGCTGGCTCAGAAGATCGCAGGAGATGGAGAGGGAGCCACTGCTTTGTTTGAAGTCAAGATTACAGGAGCTCAGACAAAGGAACAGGCAGTGACCCTCAGCAAATCTGTGATCACTTCCAATCTGACGAAGGCCGCCATTTTTGGTCATGATGCTAACTGGGGAAGGATCTTGTGCGCCATGGGATATTCAGGGGCGCAGTTTGACCCGGAAAAAGTAGACCTGGTATTTGAGAGCAGGGCAGGAAGAATACAGATCATGAAGGACGGTATTGGAACGGATTACAGCGAAGAAGAAGCAACGAAAATCCTTTCAGAAGATAAAGTGACTGTTATCGCTGATATAAAAATGGGAGAAGAGACAGCCACGGCCTGGGGTTGTGATCTTACCTATGATTATGTGAAAATAAACGCGGATTACCGCTCATAAGGGGGAAAGTGGAATGGTAAAGCAGAAATATCTGGACAAGGCGGAAGTGTTGATCGAGGCCCTTCCCTATATTCAGAGATTTAACAGAAAAATTATTGTAGTAAAATATGGCGGAAGCGCTATGGTAGATGAACAGCTGAAAAAAACGGTTATCCAGGATGTGGTACTTTTAAAGCTGGTGGGATTTAAACCGATTATTGTTCATGGAGGAGGAAAAGAAATCAGCCGCTGGGTCAGCAAGGTGGGCAAGGAGCCACAGTTTATTAACGGCCTGAGAGTGACAGACGGTGAGACGATGGAGCTGGCAGAGATGGTTCTGAACAAGGTAAATAAAGAACTGGTAGCCCTGGTAGAGTCTCTGGGAGTAAAGGCTGTGGGAGTCAGCGGTAAAGATGGAAATCTCCTTAAGGTAGAGAAAAAATTCTCTAATGGACAGGACATAGGATTTGTGGGAAATATTACAGAAGTAAATCCTAAAATTCTTTCAGATCTTCTGGAAAAAGATTTCCTGCCTATTGTATGTCCAGTGGGATTGGACGAGAATTTCCAGACCTATAATATTAACGCAGATGACGCAGCCTGCGCTATCGCAAAGCAGATGCATGCAGAAAAACTGGCTTTCCTTACAGATATTGAAGGTGTATACAGAGACCCGGAAGATCCTTCTACTTTGATTTCCAAGCTTTTTGTAAAAGAAGCAAGAGAGCTGATCAACAGCGGGAATGTAGGGGGAGGCATGATTCCCAAGCTGCAGAACTGTGTGGATGCCATTGAAGGAGGCGTATCCAGAGTCCATATCCTGGATGGAAGAATTAAGCACTGCCTTCTTCTGGAAATCTTTACAGATAAAGGTATTGGAACTGCGATTTTGAGAAAGGATGGAATACAATATTATGATGTGTAGTAAGGAATATATGGATAGAGCAGAAAATGCAGTGCTTCACACTTATAATCGTTTTCCTGTGGTTCTGGAGAGGGGAGAAGGCGTCAGGCTCTATGACCTGGATGGAAAAGAATACCTGGATTTTGGAGCAGGAATTGCAGTCTTTGCCCTGGGGTATGGAAATAAAGCATATAATCAGGCTTTAAAGGACCAGGTTGACAAACTGATACATACCTCGAATCTTTTTTATAATATGCCTATGACAGAGGCTGCCGAAAAGCTATTAAAGGCATCGGGACTGAGTAAAGTTTTCTTTACCAACAGTGGTACAGAAGCTATTGAAGGGGCTATTAAGGCTGCCAGAAAATATGCCTGGCTGAGGGATGGAAGTACAGATCATGAGATCATAGCTATGAAACACTCCTTTCATGGCAGAAGCCTGGGTGCACTGTCTGTTACGGGAAATGCCCATTATCAGGAACCCTTTAAACCTCTGATCGGCGGGATCCGTTTTGCTGATTTTAATGATTTGGACAGCGTGAAGGAACAGATTACAGAAAAAACCTGCGCTATTATCCTGGAGCCTGTACAGGGAGAAGGAGGAATCTATCCTGCCAGCCGGGAGTTCCTTCAGGGGCTTCGCAGTCTCTGTGACGAAAAGGACATTCTGCTGATCCTGGATGAAATTCAGTGTGGAATGGGCAGGACAGGCAGTATGTTTGCTTATCAGGATTATGAGGTGGAGCCGGATATTATGACTACAGCAAAAGCTTTGGGCTGCGGTGTGCCGGTAGGGGCTTTTGTGCTGAATGAAAAAACTGCCCAGAATTCTCTGGTACCGGGAGACCATGGCACTACTTACGGCGGAAATCCTCTTGCCTGCAGGGCAGTTAGCAAAGTTTTCGACCTTTTTGAAGAGGAAAAAATCCTGGAGCATGTACAAAAAATAGCTCCTTATCTGGAAAAGAAACTGGATGAACTGGTGGAAAAATATGATTTTCTTACTGAGCGGAGAGGAAAAGGCCTGATGCAGGGCGTTGTAGTATCTGGAAGACCTGTGGGAGAGATTATCAATAAGGCTATAGAAAATGGGCTTTTTGTTCTTTCTGCTGGCACTGATGTGCTGCGCTTTGTTCCACCTCTGATTATTACAGAGGCAGACATAGACGAAATGGCGGAAAAGCTGGAACGTTCTTTTTAGTGTAGTACCCCGCTTCTCTTTCATATAGCAGTTTGTCTGAATCTGAACTGGAATGAAAACCGGACTTATGGGAAAAATATAGCAGATGGGAGATAACTCCCGGCGGTATTTTGAACATAAGGAGGAATAATATATGTGGGGAATTTTAATCGCTGTTGTATCCGGGGCTTTGATGAGTATACAGGGAGTGTTTAATACGGCAGTGACCAAGCAGACCAGTCTGTGGGTGTCTACAGGGTGGGTACAGTTTTCTGCACTCCTGGTCTGTATCGGCGCATGGGTTTTTACAGGCAGAGAAAGAATTGGAGAACTGGCTTCAGTAAATCCCAAATACCTGCTTTTGGGAGGCGTAATAGGCGCCTTTATCACTGTGACTGTAATCCAGAGCATGTCCGCTCTTGGACCGGCCAGATCAGCTATGCTCATCGTAGTGGCACAGCTGGTGGTGGCTTATATTATTGAGCTCCTGGGACTGTTCGGCGTGGAGAAAGGGGCTTTTGAATGGAGAAAGGTTCTGGGAATGGCTGTGGCCATTGTGGGAATTGTAATCTTTAAATGGGAATAGTGTACAAAAAGCAGCTCTCGCAGAGGGCTGTTTTTTGTATTGCGATTTTTCAGAGGGAATGCTATACTAAACTTACATTTCAGATTATATTTTCAGGCGTTTCAGCCATTTATTTCCAAAATGAAATTTCAGCAGGCCGAATACATAGAGGATTATGTCTAAAATTGTAAGGGATTTTAAAAGAACTTGGAAAATAGATATTGTAAAGAGTCTATAAATTCGTTACAATAAATACAGTTGTACATACTGGACTGTTTCTGTCTGACTGGAACAGGGAGGTGTGTATGATGAACAGAAAGAAAAGCATGTTGCTGCTGACTATTTTCTGGATAGCAGTTATTTTTGAATCCTGCGATAACAAAGAGGAGGAAATCCTCATTGGGCAGCAGGAAGAAACAACTCTGAAAGAAGAAAAAAACAGCGGAGAATCTCAGGAAGCAGAAGATATCCAGGAGGAAACTTCTGCTATCTGGGTAGATGTCAGCGGAGCTGTAAAAAATCCGGGAGTCTATAAGCTGGAAAATGACGCCAGGATTTTTCAGGCCATAGAGGCAGCAGGAGGATTCTCAGAGGATGCAGATCCTCAGTGGCTGAATCAGGCAGCTGAAATATCTGACGGAGAGAAAATTTTTGTTTACACGAAGGAGGAAACCCAGACATTAAAGGAACAAGGGATTTCATCGGAACAGGAAAAAGAAAATGCTGAGAAAGCAGAGGAGGCAAAGATTAACATTAATCAGGCCTCTTTAGAGGAGCTCCAGGAGATACCGGGTATAGGAGAAGCTCGGGCTCAGGCGATTATTGCTTACAGAGAGGAGACCGGAGGCTTTGGAAGCATTGAGGATATTCAGCAGGTCTCAGGAATAAAAGGAAAAACCTTTGAAAAAATAGAACCTTATATAACAGTGGAATAGGAGATAGCAGATGAGCAGAAGAGTGTTGGTTGTTGATGATGAAAAATTAATTGTAAAAGGAATCCGTTTTAGCTTGGAACAAGATGACATGGAGGTAGACTGCGCCTATGACGGAGAGGAAGCTTTGGAAAAAGCCAGAACAAAGGAATATGATATGATCCTTCTGGATATTATGCTGCCAAAGATGACGGGTCTGGAAGTGTGTCAGCAGATCAGAGAATTTTCCAGTGTTCCGATTATCATGCTCACTGCCAAGGGAGAAGATATGGATAAGATTCTGGGACTGGAATATGGCGCAGATGACTATATTACCAAACCCTTCAATATTCTGGAAGTAAAGGCAAGGATAAAGGCGATCATGCGCCGGGCAAGCAAGGAAGATAAGAAAGAGAATACAGAGAAGGTACTGGTCAGCGGAGAGTTGAAGCTGGATTTGGAGGGGAGAAGAGTATTTATAGCTGATAAGGAAATCAATCTGACGGCTAAGGAGTTCGATCTTCTGGAGCTTTTGGCAAAGAATCCCAATAAAGTATACAGCAGAGAAAATCTGCTGAATCTGGTGTGGGGATATGAGTATCCGGGAGATGTACGTACAGTGGATGTACATATTCGGCGCCTGAGAGAAAAGATTGAGACTGTGCCCAGTGATCCCAAATATGTTCACACAAAATGGGGAATCGGATATTATTTTCAGGGCTAGAGATATAGAAGCCGGGAGCTGCCATGGGAAACTGCTGATGCAGATTTGCTGTGGGGCTCCAATTTTCTTTTGGCTTCCAGGGAAGGAACTGGAACCAGCGAGTCGTGAATGAAAAAGAAAAGAGGACTGTGCAGATGCGTATAAAACCTAAGCTGTCATTTTTTAAAAGCCTCAGATTCCGGATTATGATTATCATTATCCTTATAGGGATTATTCCCGGTTTTATAGTAGAAGGAATGATTATTGGCTCTTACGAGGACCGAGCAGTAGAACTGAGGCAGATTACAGTAAGGAATCAGTGCGATATCCTGGGAAATCAGCTGATGCGGGAGGGATACCTGCAGCAGAAGTCAACAGTGATAGACAGTGAGCTATCTATGCTTTCTTCTGTTTTCAGTGCAAGAGTTCTGATCATAAACAGAAACGGCAGGATCGTAGAGGATACTTATGATATTGATGAAGGAAAGTATACTTTTTCGGAGGAAGTGATCCAGTGCTTCGAGGGAGTGAATACCAGCTATTACGACAGAGAGAATATCTATATAGAGCAGACCATTCCATTGACAAATGAAGAATCCGGTCAGATAGACGGCGTAATGCTGATCAGCGCTTCTACTGCGGAGATTCAGGACACGATTGAAATCCTGGCCCACAGAGGAAATCTTCTGATGTTGATCATTAGCATGCTTGTTATTTTTTTGAGTTTTGTGGTTTCCAAGATTCTGGTGAAGCCATTTTCAAGAGTAAGTAAAGCTATCGAAGAACTGACAGATGGTTATCTGGATGAAGAAATTTCTGTTACAGACTATACAGAAACGGAGATGATCACAAATGTGTTTAATAAGCTCCTTAAGAGGATGAAAATTCTGGATGATTCCAGACAGGAATTTGTGGCTAATGTGTCCCATGAGCTGAAAACACCAATGACTTCCATTAAGGTTCTGGCGGACTCCCTGGCTGTCCAGGAAGATGTGCCGGTAGAGCTTTATAAAGAATTTATGCAGGATATTACTGTAGAGATTGATCGGGAAAATAAGATCATTACAGACCTTCTGGCTTTGGTAAAGATGGATAAAAAGGCTGCAGACCTGAATATTCAGAAGGTAAGCATTAATGAATTGCTGGAGAATATCCTGAAAAGGCTGAAGCCTATTGCAGATAAAAAAAAGGTGGAATTAGTACTGGAAAGTTATCGCCCGGTAGTGGCAGAGATTGATGAAGTGAAATTGAGCCTTGCATTTTCCAACCTGGTGGAAAATGGAATCAAATATAATGTGGAAGACGGCTGGGTACATGTTACTTTGAATGCGGATCATAAATATTTTTATGTGACAGTAGCAGATTCAGGAATTGGGATTCCGGAGGAATCCATTGATAAAATATTCGAGAGATTCTATCGAGTTGACAAATCCCACTCCAGAGAGATTGGCGGAACCGGTCTGGGTCTGGCGATTACCAGAAATGCTATTGTAATGCATAGAGGCGCCATAAAGGTGAAGAGTGAGGAACATCAGGGAACTACATTTTCCGTAAGAATCCCTTTGAACTACATTGCATAGGGGGTATTGGGTTGAAAAAAATCAAAAGAATACTGGCAGTTTTTCTGGCGATCTGTCTTTTGGCGGCAGGAGGGTGCAGAGAAAGTGCAGCAGAAGAAGAAACCACAGAATATTCCATGTATTACCTGGCTTTGTCAGAGACAAAGCTGGAGACAGTGCCCTATGAGCCTTCTGAAGAGAATGCAGAGACTATGATAGATGAAATTTATCAGATGTTTTCACAGCCTTCTGATTCGGAAGAATATCTCAAACTGCTCCCAGAGGATGTGCTGATGAAAAATTATACTTTTGAGGGGCAGACAGTGACACTGAACTTTGATGAAGAGTATAAAAAAATGAATAATGCCAGGGAAATCCTGGTGAGGACAGGAATGGTCCTGGCATTTACTCAGATTCCCGGAGTCACATATGTGGAATTTCTGGAGAATGGAAGTCCTATGACAGACTCAGACGGCAATGAAATCGGCCTCATGGAGAGAGGTGATTTTGTAGAAAATGAAGGAAAAAATATCAATTCTTATGTTTTTGCAGATTTGAACCTGTATTTTGCCAACGAAAATGGAGATCGTCTGGTAAGGGAGAACAGAAGAATCCATTACAGCAGTAATGTACCTCTGGAGAGGGTGATTGTAGAAAGACTATTGGAAGGGCCAAAGTCAGACGACATGCTGCCAACTCTTTCTTCTAATACAAAGATCCTGGGAGTCTCTATTGTAGAGGGTATCTGCTACGTAAACCTGGATAAGAGTTTTCTCACAGAAACTATGAGTGTGCAACAGGAACTGCCGATTTACTCAATCGTCAATTCCCTTACAGATGCCTGCAATATCCATGGAGTACAGATTTCTGTAGAAGGGGATACCAAGGTAACCTTCAGAGAGAGCATGAAACTGGACCAGATCTATCAGGCGGACTATAGTTATCTGGAGTCAGAAGATGAGAGTTAAAAGGCCTCTGTGCACTGCCCTTTTCATCTGGGCGGCAGTGATCTGGCTTCTGGGGAGAGCAGGAATCCCCTTTTTTACCTGCTCTCCGCCAAAGCTGGCAGGGCAGGTAAAAGGTGAAAACATTCTTGCTACAGGTATTGTTTATCAAAAAGATGTCTATGAGACCATTACAAATCTATATCTAAAAAAAGCAAATCTTATTATTCAAGAAGAACAACATCCCACAGAACGAATAAAATTAACTATGGATAACAAAGCGTTTTCTGGACTGACGGAACAGGGGGATTTTATCGCTGTTTACGGAAAGCTGGAAGAAATTCCGGAAGGGGCAAATCCGGGGCAGTTTAATGAACGTGCCTATTACTATGCCAGGAATATAAAGTGGTATATGGAAGGAGAAGAGATGCAGCTCCTTCAAAGGGGCAAGAATCAGATGCTGTCTTTTCAGGGAAGGGTAAAGGAAAAAATGAGAGGAGGAATACAGAAAGCTTTCGGGGAGGAAAAGGGAGGAATTATGGAAGCCATGATACTGGGAGAAAAGGAAAATCTGGGACAGGAGAATAAACTGCTGTTTCAGATCATGGGAATCTCTCATATACTGGCCATTTCCGGAACCCATCTTTCTGTCATTGGCTGGGGGTTTTACAAAGTACTGCTGAAATGCCGACTGCCTGTAAAAGCCTCTGGCCTCATTTCAGCAGCAGCGATGATTTTTTACGGAGAACTTACGGGCAGCCAGGCTGCTGCAGTCCGGGCGGTTTTGATGTTTGGCGTATCTGTGGGAGCCATGGTTTTAAAAAGGACTTATGATTTTCTTTCTGCGCTTTCTCTGGCAGCTGTCTTTCTCCTGGCAGAATCTCCTCTCTATCTGTATGACAGCAGTTTTCTTCTGTCTTTCGGGGCAGTTTTCGGCCTGGCAGCGGTCTATCCCGTTCTTTTTCCTCCAGAGAGAAAAAAATACAGAAAAAATCTCCGGGGGAAAATCCAGAGAGAATTGAAGAATGGGATTTTTTCCAGTCTTTCTGTGTGGAGCGTCCTTCTTCCTGTTACTATGTATTTTTTCTACGAGATTTCTACCTGGGGATTTCTGGTAAACCTTCTGATACTGCCTACGACAGGCATCCTTCTGGTTTCCGGCCTGGCAGGCGGTATTCTGGGACTGCTTCCGGCAGTTCTTCCGGGAAAGGCAGGCGCACTGCCGGGAATCATCTTTCTGGAACTGTATCTGAGAGGCGGGGAAATCATACAGGAGCTGCCGGCTTCTCTGTGGATAACCGGGAGACCAGAACTGTGGCAGTGTGCAGTCTATTATGGGATGCTGGCAGGGACTTTGTGGATAAAGAAAATAAGAACTGATAGAAAGGTTTCTGGGAAATGGACTCAGATGGTCCAGGTTATAGTTTTGGGAGTGGGAATTGTGCTTCTGTTTATCAGGTTTCCAGAGGGAGAACTGAAAGTTACTTTCCTGGATGTGGGACAGGGAGACTGCGCCTGTATACAAAAAGGAAGAGAAAGCTGTTATCTGATTGACGGAGGGAGCAGCTCGGTTTCCAAAGCAGGGCAGTACAGAATCCTGCCTTTTCTGAAAGAACAGGGAATTCGAAAGGTAGACGGGATTTTTCTCTCCCATATGGATGAAGATCATATTAACGGAATTCTGGAGCTGCTGGAGATGACGGCCAAAAGAGAGACAGGATTAAAAATACAGAGGATTTTTCTGTCAAGGTCCAGGGAAACAGAGGAAATGCAGCAGAGAATAAAAGAATCAGGAGAAAAAGCCGGCTGTGAGGTCCTATATATTGGAAGGGGAGACAGGATAAGAGACGGAAAGCTGGAGATGACCTGTCTGTCACCGAAGAATGAGAATATGGAGAGTAATGAAGGGTCACAGGTGATTTGGGCAGAGATGGAAGAGTTTTCCCTGTTGTTTACAGGAGATGTGGAAGGCAGAGGGGAAGAAGAATTACTGGCCCTGTGCAGGGAAACTAACATTCAGTGCGATATTCTAAAAGTAGCCCACCACGGCTCCAAAAACTCTACTTCTGAAGAGTTTTTGGACATAATTTCCCCTCAGGCGGCTGTGATTTCCTGCGGCAGGAATAATCTTTATGGTCATCCCCATCAGGAGCTGATGGAGCGGCTGAAAAAGAAAGGTATTTTTGTTTTTGAGACGAAAAACAAGGGCGCCATATCTGCAGTATGGAAGAAAGAAAAAATACAGGTGTCTTTTCAGTATTAGGAATCCGTGTTAGAATAGGACAGGAAAAACCTGAAAGGGAGAGAAGAATGAAAAATTTACAGGAAGATATTCAGAATCAGGATTTTAAAAAGGTATATCTCCTTTACGGAGAGGAAAAGTATCTTTTACAGCAATATAAGAGCAGACTGGAGAAGGCTCTGGTACCAGAGGGAGATACGATGAACTTTTCTGCCTTCCAGGGGAAAAAGACGGAACCCAGAGAAGTCATAGATCTGGCGGAGACCATGCCTTTTTTTGCTGACCGAAGAGTGATTTTCCTGGAGGATACAGGTTTTTTTAAGAACCAGTGCCAGGAACTGCCCGAATATCTTGCTCAACTGCCGGAATACCTATGTATGGTTTTCGTAGAAGATCAGGTGGATAAGCGGAGCCGTATGTATAAAGCTGTCAAAAAATATGGAAGAATTGTGGAATTTGGGCAGCAGGACTCAGGGACTCTTATAAAATGGATACTGGGAATTTTGAAAAGGGAAGGAAAAAAGATTACTCAGAGAGACATGGAACTTTTTCTGCAGATGACAGGAACAGATATGGGGAATATTGAAAATGAACTGGAGAAGCTTTTAAGCTATACTATGGGGAAAGAAGTTATTTCCAGGGAAGATATCCAGGCTGTGTGCAGCAGTCAGATTTCCAATCATATCTTCGATATGCTCCGGGCTGTTACAGAGAAACGCCAGAAAAAGGCTTTGGATCTTTACTACGATCTTCTGGCACTGAAAGAGCCGCCTATGCGTATTCTTTTTCTTCTGGCCAGACAGTTTAACATGATATGGCAGGTAAAAGAACTGGAAAAGGAAGGATATGATCAGGCCAGAATCGCCAAGAGGACAGGGCTTCAGCCTTTTGTGGTACGGAATTATAGCACTTATGGAAGAAAATACAGAGCAGAAGAGCTGGAAGCTATTGTACAGGAATGTGTGGATACAGAAGAAAAGGTGAAGACCGGGCGGATTACGGACATCCTCAGTGTGGAGCTGCTCCTGATAAAATTCAGCAGTTAAAAAGAACGAAAAAAGCCTTCTGGCCGATGACGGGCAGCCAGAAGGCTTTGTATTCATTATATGTCTATAAATTATGCAAGTGTGTTTACAGCTTTTGCTAAGCGGGAAACTTTTCTTGCGGCATTGTTTTTGTGATAAACGCCTTTTGTAGCTGCTTTATCAATTGTAGAAATTGCAACTTTTAATGCAGCAGCAGCAGCTTCCTTATCCTTTGCAGCAACAGCAGCCTCTACTTTTTTGATAGAAGTTTTTACTGCTGATCTGATGGATTTATTTCTCTCAGCCTTTGTTCTGTTTACTAAGATTCTTTTCTTTGCAGATTTAATGTTAGCCAAAGTGTACACCTCCAAATGTGATCATTCAAATTATTATTTACTATTTCTCTATTTCATATCGGAGAAGACACGGAACACTCCGATATCACATGCTTTTTTATTCTAGTGTATTCAGGGAGAATTGTCAATACATAAAATCTTTCAAAATGCAAAAAATATGAAAAAACAGGTATAGAAAGGGTACTGAGCATGGCAATGGGAAGAATTCATACAGACCTGGCACTGGAAACAAAGGAGAAATTTGAAGAGGACAATGTGGAAATCAGAGGAGTGGAAATCCAGGAAGATTATGATGAGGAAAAAGACATTCGGACAACTGTCGTAAAGATTAAAACAGAAAACGGAGCCAAATCTATGGGACGTCCCCAGGGAGTTTATATTACTTTGGAGGCTCCTAATATGTCTGTGCCTGACGAAGATTATCACAGGGAGATTTCCCGGGAACTTTCCAGGCATCTAAAGGCATTGCTTCCCAAGAAGGAAGATATGAAAGTGCTGGTGGTAGGCCTGGGAAACCGGGATATCACGCCGGATGCTCTGGGGCCGGATGTAGTGGCGAACCTCCGTATTACAAGGCATATTATTAACGAGTATGGAGCTCAGGGTATGGGAGAGGAACATGTCCACAGCGTAAGCGGCCTGGCTCCAGGAGTTATGGCCCAGACCGGAATGGAGACCATGGAAATTATCAGAGGTGTGATCGAGGAGACCAGACCGGATATTATCGTCGCCATTGATGCCCTGGCAGCCAGAAGTCTTCGAAGACTGAACAGGACTATACAGATTACAGATACCGGCATTAATCCAGGTTCCGGTGTGGGAAATCACAGAACCGGACTGAATAGGGAAACATTGGGAGTCAGAGTGATCGGTATCGGCGTGCCTACAGTGGTAGATGGAGCTACCATTGTCCACGACGCCATGTCCCATCTTTTGGATGCTCTGGAAGAGGCTGAGAAAAAAGAATTTCTGGAGGAAATGATCGCACCTTCTCTTCACAGTATGTTTGTGACACCTAAGGATGTGGATGATACGATCAAACGTCTGGCATATACAATTTCAGAAGGATTGAATATGACCTTTACCGCGGAAAAGGCATAATTGAAAAGGATTGTCTCATATATAGATATGAGGTGATTGGGTGAAAAGAAAAGAAGCCGGAAAAACCGTTTCAGCGGTGATGTGGATAGGAATGCTGGCTTTGGCCGTATACATTGTAATAAAAGGACTTTCTCTGGATAAGGGAACTGTAGAAAAAATCATGCTGAATGTACAGCAGCAGGCAGTTGAGACCTATTTGCCTGGTGTGACCGGCGAGAACAGGGAGGGTGATAATCGGATATCCTGGGCCATGGAAAAAGCAAAGGAGCAGATTCCAGTGCTGAACAGTTCTTACGACAGTAAGGAGATTTCCAGGGAGGATGTAACCACCAGCGCCAGGATCATGGAAGAAAATCAGGAATTTCTGGAGGCCAGGCTTACAGAAGAAAATCAGGAGGCAGGACCGGATTCTTCCGGATTGGAAATTACCGGAGGGGAGGACAGCACCCAGGAAGAACCGGTGGAAGAAGAGACCAGGAGCACGGCGGCTTCTCAGGAAAGAGCCCCTGTAACAGATATTTCCCTGGAACAGTTTCAGGATTTTAATTTCGTACTCAGCAATTTTTATACAGTGGACAGCACTACAAGCATTACGGCTGAACAGCTGAATGCGCCGGAGCTGGTACAGATGGACCTGCGGATGAAGACAGGCAATGACCAGCCTCAGATCCTGATCTATCATACCCATTCTCAGGAAGAGTTTATTGATTCTGTACCAGGGGATACTAATACTACCATTGTAGGGGTGGGAGCCTATCTTACCAAAATCCTGAAAGAAACTTATGGATATAACGTGATACATGTGACAGATACTTTTGATATTGTAGATGGAAAGCTGGACAGAAACCAGGCCTATAATTATGCCCAGGAACGGATAAGCCAGGTCCTGGAGGAAAATCCCAGCATAGAAGTGGTCATTGACCTTCACCGGGACGGAGTGGCAGACAATCAGAGGCTGGTAACAGAGGTAGATGGAAAGCAGACTGCAAAGGTCATGTTCTTTAACGGTCTGAGCAGAACAAAGCAAAATGGAGAGATTACTTATCTTCCGAACCCTTATATCCAGGATAATCTGGCTTTTTCTCTTCAGATGATGCTGGCCTGCGAAAAGTATTACCCGGATTTTGCCCGGACCATTTATCTTAGAGGATATCGGTACAATCTCCATCTGCGGCCTAAGACCCTGCTGGTAGAATGCGGCGCTCAGACAAATACAGTGGAGGAAGAGATGAATGCCATGGAGCCGCTGGCGGATGTGCTGAATAAAGTCTTGACGGGGACGTGAATTGAAAAGGGCTGGAAAAACAAGAAAAAATATGGTATTCTGAACAGTATGAGCATTATAAAGAAATGTGAAAGGGACCAAAAGAGGGTTAAAGATGTTATATAGAGAATATGATCCTGATGTACTAAAGAAATTGCAGAAAGCAGAAATAGAAATATTAAAAGATTTTGATGCATTATGTGACAAATATTCTATTGACTATTTTGTATGTGGCGGCACTGCACTTGGCGGTGTGAGACATGAAGGATTTATACCTTGGGATGATGATATCGATATAGGAATGACAAGAGATGATTATGAGCGCTTTTTGGAAGTCGCGGAGACAGAATATGGAAATCGATATGGAATAGTCAATGCTGATACGAATTCGGACTTCCCTGTTATTCTTACAAAATGGTATCGCACGGGAACAGTGTTTAAAAATGAAGAGATGCAGAAATTAGGGCTGGATATAGGGATTGCTATAGATGTATTTTGCTTTGATAATGTAGCTGATGATACAAAGGCTCTGAGAAAACAAGCCATAAGCGCCTGGACATGGGGAAAACTTATGGTGCTGCGGCAGGTAGGGGCACCTACTATATATGTAGCCGGATGGAAGGCGAAACTTACGTTGCTGGTCTCTGGACTGGCACATGGGGTATTGAAAACTCTGCATATCCCTACGGGGCTTTTTTATAAAAGAGCGTTAAAAGCCGCAATGCGGTACAGAAAAGTACATACTAAAAGGGTGGCTTATCTTTTTGATCCTACGCCATATACCAGTGTGATCAATAAAGAGGATATTTTCCCTACAGTTAAAAGAAAATTTGAAGATATTCAGTTGAGATTTCCATGTCATGTAGAGAAATACCTGGAAAGAAGATATGGGAAAGATTATATGGAACTGCCTCCGGAGGATCAGAGACATAATCATGCGCCGGAAGAGCTGGATTTTGGAGAGGTATTTGCTGATTTATGATAAAAAAATTCTTTATGTCATCTGAGCACAGTATGAAGCAGACTTATATCTGGACGGTTTTAGCTGGAATAATATATGCTGGAAGTTCGTTTATCATGCAGATGACAACATCGAAATATATAGGAGTAGGACAGGCTGGGATTTTATCTTTGGCATTGGCTGTGGGAAATCAGCTTGTAACCATTGGATTTTATAATATCAGAACCTTTCAGGTCTCAGATGTTACGGAAAAATATAAATTCAGTGACTACTGCATGCTTAGGGTAATTACAGTGTCTGCCATGTTGATAGCAGGCGTTTTCTGGATAACTTTGGGAAACTACAATGTGGTAAAGATGGCGGCTATTATGGCAGCTGTTATATTTAGAGCAGTAGAAGCCATATCAGATGTACTGGAAGGCCGGTATCAGCAAAAAGGACGCTATGATATTTCCTGTAAAGGAGTCGTTATAAAGACACTGACGTATTTGGGCGTATTTTTAGTGACCTTATTTATCACGGGAAGTGTGTTCTGGGGACTGACTGCCCTTGCAACTGTATATCTCGTTATGATTCTTTATTTAGACAGTCAGATCATAGGAGAATTTGGCGGAATATCTTTCAAAACTTCCTGGAAAACCCAGGGGGCCCTTTTGATAGAAGGATTTCCGCTGTTTGTGAATGCATTTTTAAATGCATATATCATAAATGCACCAAAATACGCGTTGGAAAAGTATTATAGTTCCGAGGTCCTTGGTATTTTTACAGTACTATATATGATGGCATTTGTGGTTAATATGTTCGCTTCTTTCGTGTTAAAACCCATCATTTCCGTTCTGGCAGAGAAATATGTCAAACAGGACATTTCTGGATTTTTAAAGCTGATTCTTCGGCAGATGCTGGTTATCGCAGCTGCCACCACAATATGTATTATAGGCGCTTATCTTGTTGGGGTACCTAGCTTAAGCTTTTTATTTGGAGTGGATCTTGCTGAGTATAAGGGGGCATTGTGCCTGATTTTAGTCAGCGGAGGATTTACTGCAATGTATCAGCTTTATCAGTATGGAATTATCATTATGCGCCATCAATACAGCACATTTATCTGTTGTGGACTTACAGTTGTACTTACTTATATTATTACGCCCTATCTCACCAGAAAATATGAAATTATGGGAGCTACGGTCAGCTATACAGTATCTATAGGATTTATGTCGCTGATGTTTATTCTCTTTTTTGTGTTTTATCTGGTAAAGGACAGAAAAAAACGTGAGGAAAAATATGAGTAAAATATGTATATTTGCTTCCCATTATTTTCCGTATCTTGGAGGAATAGAAAGATACACATATAATTTATCCAAAGCTTTGATCAGGCTGGGAGATGAGGTAATGATTGTTACCTGCAATGATGTAAAAGAAAAAAATTATGAGATCATGGATGGGATAGAGGTTCTGCGGCTGCCGTGCTATAATCTGATGGATGGCCGGTACCCTGTGACAAAGTTTAACAGGGAATTTTTTGCACTTTATAAAAAGTTATCTGACAGAGATTTTGATCTGGTTTTGATCAATGCCAGGTTTTATCCTCATACGTTGCTTGGTGGATGGTTTGCCAAAAGGAATAACATAAAAGGCATAATTCTTGATCATGGAACCAGTCATATGACTATAGGGAAAAAGATGCCTGATACGCTATTTGCTTTTGTAGAGCATGTTATTACCACTGGAGACAAGCTTTTGTGTAAGGACTACTATGGTGTGTCCAGGGCATGCTGCAAATGGCTGGGACATTTCCATATAAAAGCGAAAGGGGTTTTATATAATGCGGTAGATGCGGTTAGCATCCAAAATATTGCTGAGGAGCCTAAAAGAAATTTTAGAAAAGAATTTGATGTTTCTCAGGATACTGCAGTAATTGTATATACTGGGCGCCTGATTAAAGAAAAAGGTATTTTTAAATTAATTGAGGCTGTGCAGGAACTGCGTAAAAAATGGAAAATATGTCTGTTTATTGCTGGTGATGGTGAAGAAATGGAAAAAGTTCAGACAGCTGCAGATGATGCTATCATACCTCTTGGCAGGCTGGATTTTGAAGAGATTGCTTCACTTCTGGGGCAGGCAGATGTATATTGTCTTCCTACTGACTATCCGGAAGGATTTCCTACCGCTGTTTTGGAGGCGGCAGCGGCGGGCTGTTATGTGATCACTACTGACAGGGGTGGTTCCCGGGAGCTGATCCAGGATGAATCTTATGGGACTATTTTGAAAAATACAGAGGTCCAAAGTATCCAGGAAGCCATAGATGCTTCTTTGCAATATCCTGATAAAAGAATACAGGCTGCAGAGAAGGCGAAAAAAAGGGTAAATATTATGTTTACATGGGATAAGACAGCTCAAAAAGTACATGGACTTGCCAGAGAAAGGTAGAAAAGAATGAAAAAACTGATTATCATTCCTGCATACAATGAGAGCGCCTGTATTGAATATACAGTTCGTGAAATAGAAAAGTATGCACCGGATTTTGATTATATCATTATTAATGACTGTTCAACCGATAACACGGGAGAAATATGCAGAAAAAATCATTTTAATACAGTACACTTAACAGTAAACCTTGGAATCGGCGGAGCTGTTCAGACAGGGTATTTATATGGATGGAGAAACGGCTATGATCTGGCTGTCCAGGTAGACGGTGATGGCCAGCATGATCCAGCTTTTTTGAATAGTATGGCGGAATGCATGGAAAGAGAAAAGTTGGACATGGTTATCGGTTCAAGATTTATTGAAAAAAGAGGATTCCAATCATCGGGGATGCGCAGAGTGGGAATACGATATTTCAGTGGGCTCATAAAGCTGCTCACAGGCACTAGAATTACAGACCCTACGTCTGGTCTCCGAATGGTGAATAGAAAGGTTATGAAAGAATTTGCCTATAATTATCCCAAGGACTATCCTGAACCGGAAAGTGTAGTTACAATATTATGTCAGGGCTGCAAGGTAAAAGAAATTCCTGTAATTATGAGAAAAAGGTTAGGTGGAGTTTCTTCCATTTCCATGAAGAAATCAGTATATTATATGATTAAAGTAACCCTTGCTATTTTGTTTGAAAAGATCAGGGGAGGAAAAAAATGAATATAAAAATTCAGATTCTAATAATTCTTGCGATGCTTATTGCAATAGTCTATATAGTTAATAAAATCAGGACAAAAGGAATAGAGCTTAAATACAGCCTTTTGTGGCTGCTCTTAGGATTGGGGATTATTATATTTGCCGGTTTTCCTCAGATCAGCCAATGGCTGGCGCACTTTCTGGGGATAAGCCAGCCTGTTAATATGCTGTTTTTTGCCGGATTTTGTTTTACACTGCCCATTATTTTTTCGTTATCGGCCACAGTTTCGAAAATGTCAAACAAAATAAAAAAATTGACTCAGGAAATAGCTCTGATGAACGAAATACTGGAACGCCAAGAAAAGGGGAAGGAATAGGCAATGAAATTAAAAAAGAAAGAGCAAAAGCGATTTAATGGTTTGATTTTACTAGTGGTTTTGCTATTAATTGGCTTTTTAGCAGGAATTGTGGGAGAAGGACTATATGAATTAAATATCTGCAGACGGGCCCTAAAAGGTGGAAATGAGATTGGAACGGAAGAAATAGACAGCACCCATATGCAGATAACACAAACAGTAGAAGGAGAGAAAGTAGATGATGCAGAGGCAGAAAAGAATGTAAATAGTGCTTCGGAAGATTTAACGGTACTAAAACAGATTCATATTACAATAGACGAGAGATTTATCAATAAGCTGTGTTATGCTTATAGCACAGACGAAGATTTTACAGCATATATCACGATTCATACCAAGGATGTGTATAATGCGCCTATCACTGCCGAAATTCAGGACTTTAGTCGGAAGAATCTCAACGAAACAGTAATTAATTTAAAAGATTATGTCACAGAAATTTTTATTGAAGTACCTGAGAATGTGGAAATAAGTAATATAGTAGTAGATAACAGTTGGGACTGGAATTGGTATCGTGTGGCTTATATTGGCGTTTTTATTTTTATTGTATTATCCATTTTCTGCTTTAGAAAAATCATAGCTGCACATATAGAAAAGGGATTTCTATTGTTATCTTTATGTTGTGGGATGCTTTTTATTGCTATCCAGCCGCCTGAATGTACAACTTGGGATGAACATATACATTTTGCTAAAGCTTTTGATTGGTTTGAAAATGGCACTGCCGATAGAACAGAGTCTGAAGCTTATTTATATTATTACCCGGAACAAGAGAATAGAGCTCCATTTTTATCAAAAGAAGAGAAGGCTATGCAAATTCAGTATTTGAATTCTCATCATAACGGGGCTGTAGAAACATATGAAAGAGACGCATATACATTAAATGCAGTAGGCGAGTTGCATATGGCTTTAGCTATAAAAGTAGTAAAATATTTAGGACTTCCTTTTTATGCACAGTTTATAGCGGGTAAAATTGCAAATCTGCTTTTGTATACACTGCTAATATACTGGGCGATAAAAATTATTCCAGTAGGGAAAAAATTTCTTACATCAGTATCGCTTATGCCTACACTTATGATTCAATCAACGAGTTATACTTATGATATAGTTGTTATTGGTTTTTTGGTCTTAGGAATGGCAATGGTTATTGCTGAATATTTTCAGGAAGAAAGGATATTTTCGTGGAAAAAAACAGTATTTATAGCAATTTTATTTATTATTGGCAGCTGCCCAAAACCTGTCTATATTCCTCTTCTTGCATCGTTGATTGCTTTACCAGAAAAGAAATTTAAAACTAAAAGACACATGATTTTGTGTAAAACGTTTTTAATAGTTGTTTGTATGATTATGATTATGACTTTGTTAATTCCAGCTGCAAGTGGCGGTGTTGAAGCAGACTCACGAGGAGGTGCTACAGATGTGGCTCAGCAGATGGGCCTTGTATTAAGTCAGCCATTTTCATATATTCAAATTTTTATTACAGATGTTATTAGCTCGTTAAATGGATATATTTTTAATGCTTCTGCGCTATCTACGATTCCTTACGCAGGAACACATCCTTTTGAGGGAGCGGTAAGCCTTTTATGCTTAGGAATTGCTTTGACAGAAAAAAAACCAGTATTTCCTGCTTCAAAAAAGAATATAGTTAGATTTAAAGTAATTATGACCTTGATTGTTGTAGGAACTTTGGGGCTTGTGTGGTCGGCTCTTTATATTGTTTTTACGCCGGTTGGCAATATGCACATCTTGGGAGTGCAGGCAAGGTACTATATTCCGTTGATAATACCGGCCTATATGATTTTTTATACAAAAAAAATTGAGACAAATTACAGGGAAACCACATATAATACAATTATGCTTTTGATTATTTTGTGGCTTGCACATGGAACTATGTATGACCAGTTCTTTTTAACATATTGTCAGTGATAATAGAGTATTCAGCTTTTACTATAAAGTCCAGCTAAGAAATGTCAAGAGGTGATATGAAAAAGATTAAATTTATTACAATAGAGCAAAAAAGGGTAACCTTAACAGACCATTCTCCAATATAGGACTGGTCAGAAACTAAAT
>NZ_NFIF01000026.1:0-47588 GCF_002161645.1 Blautia sp. An46
AGACGGACCGAAGTCATTTGCGAAGCAAAGGACACGAAATAAGCCGTAGGCTTATGAGTGACCGGTTGCTAAGCGGACGGGGCCAATACCTAAGTAAAACGGCAAAAGTTGGATATAAACAGTTTTACATGTGTGGTTTTGAAGGTACAGACCTTCTTAATAAGAATAGGGGATTAGTTCAATGGTAGAGCACCGGTCTCCAAAACCGTCGATGGGGGTTCGAATCCCTCATCCCCTGTAAAAAAGCTTGGTATAATCCAAGCTTTTTTATATTTAAATTTATGCTGTGTAGTCGATTGAAAATATTTCTTCTTCACTTTCAAATTGCTCTGTGTTACGATATAAACAAAGCACAATAAAATATTTTGCCTTGCTATGAAACATTAAAGAATTTTTAGAAATAAGAGGAGAGATTTTATGCCATTATCAAATGAATCTACTTATACGATCAATGATATCTATGCTCTTCCGGAAGGAGAACGAGCAGAACTGATTGATGGAAAGCTATATATGATGGCACCGCCAAGTCGTTTGCACCAGGAACTTGTCGGAGAACTCTTTACAGTAATCAGAAACCATATTGGAAAGAATGGTGGTTCTTGTAAAGCGTATATCGCTCCATTTGCTGTATTTCTAAATGAGAATGAAAAAAATTATGTAGAGCCGGATATCAGTGTTATCTGTGACATAAATAAGCTAAACGATAAAGGCTGCCAAGGGGCTCCTGACTGGATAATAGAAATCGTCTCACCTTCTAGTCAACGTATGGATTATCAGATAAAACTTTTTAAGTATCGTACTGCCGGAGTGAAAGAATATTGGATTGTAAATCCAGATACCTATACGGTTACCGTATATGGCTTTGACAATGATTTTAATTCTGGACAATATAGTTTTAAACAGAAAATACAAGTTGGAATTTATCCGGAGCTGTCTATTGTTATTCAAGATTTGCTATAGATTGAAAAGAATTCTGGGTTAATCTCCCAAAGAAGAGTAACTCAGAAATTTTTTGACTATAGAGGGAGTGTTGCAAAATCATCAACATAGGTCAGACCATTTGGATGCCAAGATATCTAAAACAGGAAGAGATATTTGCCGATGGTCTTTGGTCTCTACATCCATAAAAGGCATATCTTCACACCATGTATTTAAAACGATATCTCCCATATAGTTAGTATAAAGATTAAAAACATGGTAAGTTGTCCGTAGGACGATACCCTCGGAATGGGCAAAGATACAGCCTCTGGTATAGGCGGCAGGACCATCTCTCCGGTATGGGTATGTGATATCACCTGTAGAAATGAATTAAAGGTCTAAATATTAAAAAATAAGCATGGGAATGTTAATATTCCTGTGCTTATTTTATGTAATACGCCTGGAGAGCCACTGCCGTGCTTGTACGGGCGGGCAAAGAAATTAGTTTAATCCTTTTTGCAGATTTATCCGTTATATATATTTAGAAGGGAGGCCTGATGCCGTTGAATGACAACAAGCTGATCTTACAAATTCAGCGTGGAAACAAGAGGTGTGCAGATGAATTGGTAGAACGCTATTATTCCGCTGTTCTCCGCTATTGTTCCTGGCATTGCTATCATGCAGACCGGGCAGAGGACTTAACACAGGAAACTTTTTTAAGGGTATTCCGGGATATTTACATATATGAACAAAAGGGTTCTTTTAAGGCGTATCTATATACCATTGCCCATCATCTGTGTATAGATGAAAACCGCAAACATATTACATCTGAACTGGACAAGGATCTGCCAATAGAAGATGACAGATTACAGCAGGTTGAAGACCGGGAACAGATAAAACACCTGCTAAAATTACTGACTCCGGTGCAAAGAGAAGTGATTCTCCTTCATTGCGGTGAACAGCTTAGCTTTCGTGAAATCGCACAAATCCTCGATATACCGGCAAGAACTGCACAAAGCCGTTTTCGGGCTGCTATAACCATATTGAGAAAGGAGAAAAAATAATATGAATAAGCGGGAATTATGTTCTATATTACAAAACCAGACTATGAATCCAAAACGTTTAAGAGAAACTCAGGAAATGTGTTCTGCTTTGATAGAAGAACAGAGGAAATTGGATATCCTCCCGGAAGAGCGGACAGATTTCTGGCAGTTCCTGTCAGATGTTTTGAGACATACTGGCTGGCTGCTGTGGGTAACCCAGGGAATTCTGCTACTGCTGGTTTGTGCAGGGATTTTTTCTGTTTCAGAAAGTCCCCAGATTATTCCGGTGTTTATGCCCCTGTTTATATTAGCTTGTCTGCCATCTTTTTACCAGAGTACTGCCTTTGGAATGAGAGAACTGGAAGCCGTTACCAGAGCTTCCAGTGCGCAGATCATTCTAGCTAAACTTGTGCTGGCCGGTGCTTCGGAGATCATATGCCTAACGGTTATCTGCTGGTTTGCGATTTTTACTGCCCAATATCCTGTTACACTTATCCAGCTTATTTTGTATGTGGCAGTTCCTCTTTTAGCCTGTCTGATTATGACTCTTTGGAGTATGCGGACACGGGAACGTTATGCCATGCAGCTTAGTGCCCTTTCCTGCCTGGGAGTCAGTGCATCTGGGGGTACACTAGCATATGGGTTTCCGGCACTATATGAGATTTCTGCTCTTGGAGTGTGGATCATGACATTTGTGATATTCGCAGGATTTTTTATAAAGGAACTGTGGTTACTGATAAAAATATGGAAAGAAGGTAAAATCTATGGAATTGTCTCTTGACCGGCTGACAAAACACTACCATTCTAAAATTGCCGTGGATTGTATAAGTACTACTTTGGTTCCGGGAGTTTACGGACTTTTAGGGGCAAATGGAGCAGGGAAAACTACTTTGATGCGTATGCTCTGCGGCGTCCTGGAACCCACAAGCGGAGATGTTCTCTATAACGGACAGAGTATTTTTGACATGGGCGGCACTTACCGGAACCTTCTGGGGTATCTTCCGCAGGAGTTCGGATATTACCCCAATTATACAGCTAAAGAATTTTTGCTTTATATATCAGCCTTAAAAGGGATCCCCCGGCATATTGCACTAAAACGTTCCAGTTCCCTGCTGGATACGGTAAGCCTGACAAATGTGGCTGACAAAAAGATCAAGACCTTTTCTGGAGGGATGAAGCAGCGCCTTGGAATTGCCCAGGCACTGCTAAATAGTCCTAAAATCCTGGTTTTAGATGAACCTACTGCAGGCCTTGATCCCAAAGAACGAGTCCGTTTCCGGAATATTCTATCTGAGTTTGCCAATGATAAAATCGTTTTGCTTTCTACACATATTGTTTCAGACATAGAAGCTATTGCAGATCAGGTATTTCTGATGAAAAAAGGATCTTTTGTCCTCCGGGGGTCTGTTGAGGAACTGGTGGCTCACGCACAGGGGAAAGTGTGGGAATTAACTATAGAGGAGCAGGATCTGAAAAAATGGGAACTCAACTATACAGTTGCAAATCTCCGTCATTCGGACAGGGGATTTGCAACCCTGAGGATCATATCCGATAAGTGTCCTTCTTCAGTGGCTGTATCCTGTGAACCAAGTTTAGAAGATCTGTATCTATTGTATTTTCCAACAGAGGATGGAGGTCAAAGATGATGGAGTTACTGAGATTAGAACATAAAAAATTATGGCATAAGAGAAGCGTTCAGATAGGTGTTTTGTTCTGTTTTTTATATGTTATTATCTTTGGCAATCTGCTTTCCTACCAGTGGTTCACATTTGGTTCGGCAGATGATTTTACCAGTTCATTTGGCAACCATTTTGATGGCTATACGAATATCCGAAAAAAACAGGAATATGCAAAACAATGGGAAAGAGATCTGACAGATGAAACATTGCAGGCAATGGTCAGAGACTATCAGAAGCGGGCAGGATCCAATGACATTTCTGAGTATGAAATGACCGATTGGGAGGCCTTAAATGCATGGGTCCAGACACTCTGGCCAGAACTTGAAGAAACCGATCAGCCCTATATCATGCTCAGCTATGTGGATCCCTCACAATTAACGGGTTTTGAAGAACGACGTGAAAAGGCACTGGAAAATTTTCTCGATATGAACGGACAGACAGGAGAAGAGAAGGAATATTTTCTGAATATGAATACAAAAGTGGATACTCCTTTACAGTACCGCTGGACAAAGGGATGGACCTTTGTCACCGCAGATTTTGTAAGCCAGTGCGGAGTGGTCCTCGGGATTTTCCTTGCCATTGGGATCGCACCTATGTTTTGCGGGGAATGGCATGATCATACAAAGGCCCTTATTGCGACCACAAAAAACGGGTGGAAGAAAATAGCAGGTGTCAAGGTGATGGCTGCATTTCTGTTTACTTTAGAATTGTATGGGATCATTACGGTCAGTTCTGTTTTTCTGCAAATTCTCTTTTTAGGCACAGAAGGATGGGATATGCCGATACAGTGTATAAAAATCCTGGCGGCTGCTCCCTGGAATGTACTGCAGGCAGAAATATATGAATATATTTATCTTCTGCTGGCAGCACTTGGATATACAGGCATTGTTTTGCTGTGTTCAGCGCTTACAAAATCCAATTATGTATCTCTTCTGATTAGTCTGGCGATTATTTTTATGCCAATGGCAGTTTCACAGTTTCTTCCCCTGTGGGGGCAAAGGCTGCTGGATCTCATACCTTTTGTAGGGAGTTCAACAGATATTTTCCGGACAAATACATATCCTTTGTTCGGGCTAAGGATATGGTCTCCATATCTGCTGATTACGGCGCCAATCAGTTTAGGGCTGATCTCTTTACCTTTCGCTGTGTATTTATGGTCAAAAAGAGCCAGGATATAATATAATAAGGTCTCAAATTTTTATGATAAGCATAGGAATATTAAGGGTTCCTATGCTTATTTCTTTAACAAGAAAATATAAAAGATATTACAGTCTGTAACGAATATCTTAAATATTATGAAGTTCATGAAATCCCAGGAAAAAGCAGATTTTACATGTTATAATACCTTTACAATTTCATTTTTTTACATAAAAGACTTTAACAGAAGACGGAATAGATATAAAAAGAATAGTCAGGAGTTTTCGTTAATGGATGAGAAAATACAGAGGGCTATGGAGCAGATTGTAGAAGAAACCTTAAAGGACCAGCCGCAGTGGGAAGATGCTTACAATAAACAGACAGAAAAGAACGGCGAGACAGAAACAGAAGCGGAGCCAGAGGAGAAAAGAATAGAGGAGAGCAGGAGAAAAGGAAGCTGGGAAGTAAAAGAGATTTTAAGACAGCTAAAGAGAAAATATACAGAGCTGTTTAAAAAGAAAAAATGGGATAAGAAAAAGCTGTATGCAGGTGCAGCCGTTGCGGCAGGCACTCTGGCAGTGATCTATCTCTGCGGTGTCTGGTACTACAGCGGCAGACTTTTGGATGGAACAAAGATTGGAACACTGGACTGTGGAAATATGACTGTGGAAGAGGCGGAGAAGGCCATTAAAGAGCAGGTGGAAAAATATTCTATTGAGGTTATTTTTAAGGATAACCAGGAGCTGATCCGGGGAAAGGATATCGGCTACACATACCAGTCAGAAAACCTGCCCCGGACGGTCCTTGAAAAACAGAATGCTATTTTCTGGGTGAAGGGACTTTTTATAGGAGAAGACCATCCGGTATCTTATGGAGCTGCTTTTGATGAAAACAAGCTGCGAGAAAAGCTGTTGTCTTTTGACAGCATGAAAAAGGAGCATATGGTACCGGCAAAAGATGCTTATATTGCTTTTGAAGATAATCAATTTGTTATAAAGAAAGAGACCCCAGGTACAGTGATAGATGAAAATCTATTTTTAGAAAAGGTGAAAACTGCTATAGAAAAAGGTGAAGATAGCATTTCTGCGGAAGAGGAAGGCGTCTATGCTGTGCCGGCTGTGAAACAGGATAACGAAAATCTGAAGAAACAGCAGGAGGTCTGGAACAGCTGTGCGGCAGTGACGGTGACATATCTTTTCGGAGATAAGCAGGAAGTTTTAGACGGAATGCGTGTAAAAGACTGGTTTACTTATGATGAGGCCGGAAATTATGTGGAAAATCCAGATGGACTGATGGCAAATATTCAGGAATATACGGCAGAACTGGCGGCGAAATACAATACAGTAGGAAAGAACAGAGTGATAAAAAGTACGGCTACCGGGGAAAACGTAACTGTTGAAGGGGGAAATTACGGCTTCAGCATTGACCAGGAAGGAGAGAGCTTCCAGCTTCTGTACGACATTCAGAATCATGTCAATACCCAAAGGGAACCGGTCTATGCGCAGAAAGGCGTTGTTTATGGCGAGAATGATGTAGGAAATACATATGTTGAGGTGGATCTGACGGAGCAGCATCTCTGGTATTATAAAGATGGGAATCTGCTGATGGATTCAGATTTTGTATCAGGAACCTATTACAATTATGAGCGGAGAACCCCCGGAGGAACCTATTATCTTAAGTATAAGCAGAGGGACCAGGTGCTTCGCCCGGCCCCAAATCCTGATGGAAGCTATGATTATGAATCTCCTGTG
Organism: Blautia sp. An46; assembly: GCF_002161645.1. NCBI lineage: Bacteria > Bacillati > Bacillota > Clostridia > Lachnospirales > Lachnospiraceae > Blautia > Blautia sp. An46. The sequence continues at coordinate 6,529 of NZ_NFIF01000026.1, forward strand.
GACTATTGGATGCCCTTCAACGGAGGAATCGGTTTCCATGACGCAGACTGGAGATGGAGCTTTGGGGGAAATATTTATTTATACGGCGGCTCCCATGGCTGTATTAATCTTCCCGTTTCTTTTGCAGGAGGATTCTATGAGAGTCTGGAGGCAGGATGTCCCATTGTCTGCTTTTACAGATAATTTACTTGCAACGGGAAATTTACTGTAGTATAATGAAACAAGAGACGGAGACAAGAACAGAGGCTGTGAAGACAGCTTTATGGTCTTGTCTTTTTCCGTAAATCCCAGTATGCTGCAGTACATAATTTTATAATGTTTTGGTGAAAAAGCGATGAGGCAGCAGACTGGAGGTTAATTTATCTACACAGCAAAGGAAAGACAGAAATGAACCATAAAATGTTAGAGGTCTTTGAGGACTGTCCGGTGATTGCGGCTGTCAAGGATGAAGAAGGACTGAAAAAGTGTCTGGAATCGGAGATCCCCATTGTATTTGTTTTATATGGGGATATATGCAGTATCAGTGGAATTGTATCAAGACTGAAAAAAGCAGGAAAGATAGTAATCGTTCATCTGGATTTGCTCACAGGATTAAGCAGCAAAGAGATTGCCGTAACTTATCTGAAATCAGTTACTCATGCTGACGGGCTCATTTCCACGAAACCCGGAATTATAAAGAAGGCAAAAGAAGAAGGCATGTTTGCGATCATGAGATTTTTTGTGATTGATTCCATTGCTTATGAGAGTATCAGAAAGCAGACAGAATCTGTCCGTCCAGATATGATCGAGATACTTCCGGGACTGATGCCTAAAGTAATCCGGCATATTTGCCGGGACAGCATAGTGCCGGTCATTGCCGGAGGCCTGATCACAGACAGAGAGGATATTATGGGAGCTCTGGGAGCCGGAGCAATTTCCATATCTACCACAAATCAGAAAGTATGGTTTATGTAAAAAAGAATATTTTACGCAGGAGAACTGAGACAGTGCGGATACAGGTGAAGAACTCACCGGTATTTGTGCTGTCTTTTTTCATTTAGATGAAAGGAGAAGCAGATATGTATGATGTAGTGATCATCGGCGCGGGAGTAACTGGAAGCGCCGTGGCAAGAGAATTATCCAGATACCAGTTAAAGGTTCTGGTGCTGGAAAGGGAGGAGGACGTATGCTGTGGCACATCCAAGGCCAACAGCGCCATTGTTCATGCCGGCTTTGATGCAGAGCCAGGGTCTATGAAGGCGATTATGAATGTAAGGGGAAACAAAATGATGAAGGCCTTGTCTGAAGAATTGGATTTCCCATACAAGCAGAATGGATCCCTGGTACTTTGTTTCCAGGAAGGGGATATGCCAAAGCTGGAAGAACTGAAAGCAAGAGGAGAGAAAAATGGAGTAGAAGGTCTGGAAATCGTTACAGGAGAGAGAATCTGGGAAATAGAACCCAATCTTTCCCGGGAGGTAAAAGCCATGCTTTATGCTCCTACAGGCGGAATTGTATGTCCCTTTAAGCTGACTATTGCTATGGCAGAAAACGCCAATGTAAACGGAGTGGAATTCTCTTTTGATACTCAGGTGAAAGACATAGAATCTATGGAAGGCGGCTACAGGATCACTACGGAAAAGGGAGTATTTGACACAAAATGTGTAGTCAATGCAGCAGGAGTTTACGCAGATGTATGGAACAACAAGGTCAGTGCCAGAAAGCTTTCCATTGCTCCCAGAAAAGGAGAGTATTGTCTTCTGGATAAAAAGGCAGGTAACTTTGTGTCTCATACAGTCTTTCAGCTTCCTACAAAGATGGGAAAGGGCGTGCTGATCACACCTACTGTACATGGAAACCTTCTGGTAGGCCCTACAGCAGAGGATATTGAAAATAAAGAAGGAGTAAATACTACGGCCCAGGGACTGGATAAGGTGGCGGCCCAGGCCAGGCTTAGTGCAGGGGAAGTGCCGCTCAGAATGGTGATCACTTCTTTTGCCGGGCTCAGGGCTACAGAGAAAGGTGAAGATTTTGTTCTTGGAGAAGCTCAGGATGCTCCCGGATTCTTTAATGCGGCAGGAATTGAATCTCCAGGGCTTTCCAGCGCTCCGGCTATAGGAGAATACCTGGCAGAAATGATCGCAGAGAAACTCCAGGCAGAAAAAAAGGAAAACTTTATTTCCAGAAGAGAGGATATTCCCTGTGTTGCAGAGTCTACTCCTGAGGAAATACGAGAGCTTATCGCTAAAGATCCAGCTTATGGAAATGTAATCTGCCGGTGTGAAACGGTTACAGAAGGAGAAATTCTGAATGCTATCCGCAGACCTCTGGGAGCCAGGTCTCTGGATGGCGTGAAGCGGCGGACCAGAGCAGGAATGGGAAGGTGTCAGGCAGGATTCTGTTCACCCAGGACTATGGAGATTTTAGCCAGAGAGCTGAAGGTATCTCCTCTGGCCCTGACAAAGGCAGGAGGAAATTCAAATCTGCTTACAGGTGAAAGGTAGAAAAGATAGGGGAAAGGGACATAGATATGAAGAATACATACGATTTGATCATAGTAGGCGGCGGCCCGGCAGGACTGGCCGCAGGCATCCAGGCGAAAAAAGCCGGTGTAAAGGACATTATGATACTGGAGAGAGACCATGAACTGGGCGGCATTCTGAATCAGTGCATCCACAATGGATTCGGCCTTCATACCTTTAAAGAAGAGCTGACAGGACCGGAATATGCTCAGAGATATATCGACCAGGCTATGGAGCTTTCTATTCCATACAGGTTGAATACTATGGTGCTGGATATTTCTCTGGAAGGACGGGAAAAAGTGGTTACCATTATGAATAGAGAGGAAGGTCTTGTATTTCTCCGGGCTAAAGCAGTGATCCTGGCTATGGGATGCAGAGAACGGCCAAGAGGAGCCCTGAATATTCCCGGATACCGTCCGGCAGGAATCTATACTGCAGGAACCGCCCAGAGGCTGGTAAATATGGAAGGATATATGCCCGGCAGGGAAGTTGTGATCCTGGGATCCGGAGATATTGGTCTGATCATGGCCAGAAGAATGACTCTGGAAGGGGCTAAGGTAAAGGTAGTGGCGGAGCTCATGCCTTATTCTGGCGGTCTTCAGAGAAATATTGTCCAGTGTCTGGAGGATTTTCAGATCCCTTTGAAGCTCAGCCATACTGTGGTAGATATCCAGGGAAAGGAAAGAGTAACAGGAATTACCATCGCTCAAGTTGATGAAAACAGGAAGCCCATTCCGGGAACAGAAGAATTCTATTCCTGCGATACCCTTTTGCTGTCCTGCGGACTCATTCCGGAAAATGAGCTGTCCTCTAAGCTGGGGGCTCAGCTTTCTCCTATTACTTCAGGGCCGGTAGTAAATGAAAGTCTGGAGACCAGTGTGGAAGGAGTGTTTGCCTGCGGAAATGTACTCCATGTACATGACCTGGTGGATTATGTATCTGAAGAGGCAGGAAGAGCTGGTATCCATGCAGCAGAGTATATCTGTAACTGGGGTAAGGACCAGGAAAGAGAAAAGGAAGAGCCGGTAATCAGGATTCAGACAGAAGGAGGTATCCGTTACAGTGTTCCACAGCTTATCAGGCCGGAACATATGGAGGAGACAGTCACTCTCCGCTTTCGGGTAGGAAGTGTTTTTAAAGATGTTTATGTCAGCGTATACCGGGGAGAGGAAAGGATACTGCATAAGAAAAAGAAAAAAATGGCTCCTGGGGAGATGGAACAGCTGGTGCTGAAAAAATCGGATTTGACAGCAGCAGAAGGATTGGATAAAATTGTGGTGAAAGTGGAGGAAGCGTGATGACAGAGATGAGAGAACTGATCTGTATTAACTGTCCCTTAGGCTGTGGACTGACAGTAACGATGAAGGACGGAGAGGTTGTAAAAGTAGAGGGAAATACCTGCCCAAAAGGGGAGGCTTACGGAAAGAAAGAGGTAACGAATCCTACAAGGATTGTGACTTCCACAGTGAGAGTCTCAGGAGGTCTTATGCCGGTGGTTTCTGTAAAAACAGCTTCTGACATACCGAAAGAAAAGATTATGGACTGTGCCAGAGTTTTGAAGGATGTGAAGGTCCAGGCACCGGTTGCCATAGGAGATGTGGTGCTGGAGAATATATGCGGCACAGGTGTTTCCATTATCGCTACAAAAAATGTTTCAGCCGCCTGAGAAATCAGACGAAACATACTCAGAAAGTACCGGCAGATTTCGGACAATGGCAGGACTGGGAATATGAAAAGGAGAGACTATGCAGGATATAACAGGGAAGAACAGTGACGGACTGAAGGAAAAGACCCTTTACCTTCTGGATATGGACGGAACAATATACAATGAAAACGAAATCTTTGAAGGAACCCTTGATTTTCTGGATGAAATCCGCCGAAGAGGAGGAGAATATATTTTTATTACCAATAATTCTTCCAAATCAGCGGCAGATTACGTGGAAAAGGTAAGGGCTATGGGAATCCAGGCTGACTATGAAAATTTCTATACCTCCAGCCAGGCTACTGCCATGTATATAAAGGAAAATTATCCGGGACAGAGAGTATATTGTATGGGAACCCGTTCCCTGGTGGAAGAACTCCGCCGGGAAGGGATTGATGTGGTCACAGAGGTGGATGACAGAGCCTCTATTGTTCTTATAGGCTTTGATACGGAGAATACCTCGGAAAAAATCCGCAATACCTGTATTATGCTTGGAAAAGATGTGGTTTATCTTGCCACTAACCCGGATCTGGTATGTCCCGTGAGTTTCGGATATATTCCGGACTGCGGCTCCATGAGCATTATGCTGAAAAACGCTACAGGCAAGGAGCCGTTCTTTATTGGAAAACCAGAGCCCATTATGGTAGACTGTGTATTGAAGAAATTTAAGAAAAGGCCAGTAGAAGCTGTTATTGTTGGAGATCGGCTGTATACGGATATTAAGACGGGAGCCAGGGCGGGAGTAGATACCATCTGTGTTCTTTCCGGAGAGGCTTCTATGGAAGACATCCGCCAGGGAGAAGTAAAGCCGGATTATATTTTCCAAAGCGTAAAGGAAATATATGAAGGACTGACAGAAGATAAGGACGGAAGAGAGTTATGAGATATGAAAACGTTGAGACGGGAATTTTTATAAAACGCCCAAATCGTTTTATTGCCCATGTGGAAATTCAGGGAAAAGAAGAAATCTGTCATGTGAAAAATACAGGAAGATGCCGGGAATTATTGATTCCCGGCACCACTGTTTTTGTGAGCAGAAGCAGTAATACTGCCAGAAAGACCAAGTATGATCTGATTGCTGTGAAAAAAGGAGAGCGCCTGATCAATATGGATTCCCAGGCGCCTAACAGGGCGGTGGAAGAGTGGCTCCTTAAAGGAGAACTTTTCGGAGAAGGCGCTGTGGTGAAAAGGGAGACTGTATACGGAAAATCCAGATTTGATTTCTATATTGAGTCGGGAGAGCGGAAGATTTTTATGGAGGTCAAGGGAGTGACTCTGGAGGAAGAGGGAGTAGTGCGTTTTCCAGATGCGCCTACAGAAAGGGGCGTAAAGCATATCCATGAACTGTGTCAGTGTATAAAGGATGGCTATGAGGCATATATTATGTTTGTCATTCAGATGGAGAAGGTAAAATATTTTGAACCCAACGACGAGACTCATCCGGAATTTGGTCAGGCTCTTCGAAAAGCAGAACAGGAAGGTGTCAACATCCTGGCTTATGACTGTCATGTAAGAAAAGACTTGATTAATTTGTCAAAACCTGTTAGGGTTTTACTAGTATAAAATAATCAGGAGTTGGTATGTTGGAAGAAATCGTAGAGCCTTTGCTTTCCTGGTACCAGGAAAATAAAAGAGAGCTGCCCTGGAGGGCAGACCCTACACCCTATCATGTGTGGGTTTCAGAAATTATGCTCCAGCAGACCAGGGTAGAGGCAGTGAAGGGATATTATGCCAGATTTCTGGAGGCCCTTCCCCGAATCGAGGACCTGGCCCGGTGCCCCCAGGAAAAACTTCTAAAACTGTGGGAAGGTCTGGGATACTACAACCGGGTAAAGAATATGCAGAAAGCTGCTCTTGAAATTGTGGAGCAGTATAGCGGAGAGATACCGGAAGACTATGAGAAGATCCTGGGACTGCCGGGAATCGGCAGCTATACGGCAGGCGCCATTGCTTCTATTGCATATAAGATTCCAAAGCCTGCAGTAGATGGAAATGTGCTTAGGGTTATTGCCAGGATCACAGAGGAGCCGGAGGACATTTTAAAACAGAGAACCAGAAAAAAGATTGAGGACATGCTAGAGAAGATCATGCCGGCCCGATGTCCAGGGGAATTTAATCAAAGCCTGATGGAGCTTGGGGCTACAGTCTGTGTCCCTAACGGACCGGCCCGATGCCAGTCCTGTCCGGTGAATGAGTTTTGTCTTGCCAAAGCCCATGAAAAAGTGGTAGAATACCCCCGGAAAGCACCAAAAAAAGCCAGGCGGATAGAAGAGAAAACCGTGCTGATCCTTCAGAACGGACAAGAATATGCCATTCATAAAAGACCGGCAGGAGGACTTCTGGGAGGACTCTATGAGCTGCCGAATCTGGAGGGTTACCATTCCAGAGAAGAAATTCTTGCTTATGTGGAAAGCCTGGGACTTATCCCCCTTCATATTTCCGGTGCGGGAGAGGCAAAACATATCTTTTCCCATGTGGAGTGGAGGATGAAGGGCTATTTTATCAAAGTAGCCTCTACAGAGGAGAAAAAGATTGGGGAACTGATTTTTGCGGATAAAAAAGAATCCAGGGGAAGATATCCTATTCCTTCCGCATTTTCAGCCTACAGAAAGTATATTGAGGAGGACTTTTAGATGAAATTGTTATCGGTTACAGTACCTTGCTATAATTCACAGGCGTATATGAGAAACTGTGTGGATTCCCTTTTAGAAGGCGGAGATCTGGTGGAGATTCTCATTGTGGATGACGGCTCACAGGACGATACAGGGAAGATCGCCGATGAGTATGCCGCTAAATACCCCAATATTGTCAGAGCGATTCACCAGGAAAACGGAGGACACGGTGAAGCGGTAAATACAGGGATCAAAAATGCCACCGGGCTTTACTTCAAAGTGGTGGATAGTGATGACTGGGTTAATGCTGAAGCCTATCATGCAATCCTGGATAAGCTTCAGGAGATTGCCGGAGGTCCCCAGGTACTGGATATGATGATCAGCAATTTTGTCTATGAGAAACAGGGAGCCAAAAGAAAGAAAATTATGCGGTATACCAAGTATATGCCGGAGGGAGAGATTTTTACCTGGAAAGAGATGGGAAGGATGCCTCTGGGAAAATATATTCTCATGCATTCTGTAATCTACCGTACCGGACTGTTAAGAGAATGCGGCCTGGTACTGCCAAAACATACATTTTACGTAGACAATCTATTTGTCTATCAGCCCCTGCCCAGTGTACGGACTATGTACTATATGGATGTGAATTTTTACCGTTATTTTATCGGCAGGGAAGATCAGTCTGTCCATGAGGATGTGATGATACGGCGGATTGACCAGCAGATTCGAGTAAATAAGCTGATGATCGATGCCATTGCAGGGAAGAAAAATATAGGAAAAAATATCCGTAGATATATGCTGAGATATTTGGAAATCATTACAACAGTTTCTTCTATTATGCTTATTCGTTCAGGAACTGAGGAAAACCTGGAGAAGAAAAATGAACTTTGGAAGTATCTGAAAAGCGCAGATATTCATATTTACAGAAAGCTGCGAATGGGAATCCTGGGAAGAGGCGTAAATCTTCCAGGAGGAAGCGGAAGAAATATTTCTGTGGCAATTTATAAACTGGCACAGAAGTTTTATGGATTTAATTAAAAGCAGAAATTAAAAAGGCGGACGAAAAATATCCCGGAGTCTTAACTGGTATACATGAGACTTCCGGGATATTTTTTAAAAATAATATATTCACATTACACTCTGACTCTGGCAGGCTGTTTTTCCTGAACTGCCTTTGGCTTATAAAGAAGCTGATAACAGAAAACATTTAAAACAACAGCGCCAACTACATCCAGCAGTGTATGCTGTTTCAGGAATATGGTGGATAAAACGATCAGTGTTCCCAGAATGCCTGCGGCTATGGGAACAAGTCTTTTAAACCGGAATCCTCTGTGCCGGAAAACAGCAATACAGCAGGCCACAGTGTTAAAAACGTGGATACTGGGAAATATATTGGTAGGAGTATCTATTTTGTATAAATACCGGACCATTTCTATAAATATGCTGTCTCCTGAAAGAGAAGGGCGCAGTTCCTGTCCATTTGGAAAAATCAGAGAAATGATAATGAACAGGGTCATACCTATACCCAGAGACAGAACAAGCTGCCAGTATTCTTTTTTATTCTTATTGATAAAGGCAAAATAAAATACTGTGGCTGCAATAAAAATGAACCATAAAAAATAAGGTACTATAAAATACTCACAAAATGGAATATAATCATCTATCTTCATGTGGATAATATGATGGCGTACAGAACGCTGCTCCACATACTGAAAAGCCAGCAAATATAGAATTCCATATGCGGGGATTGCCAGAGTATGTCGGTACTTTTTCAGAAAATTCATAAGTTCACCTCACACATCTAAATCTGAACCCATTATAGCACAGTAGATTTCTGATAACAATGGAATTTACACTAGTTTAATATTTTAAACAGAATGTTTATGAGAAGGAACAAAACCGTCAAAAATGATGGAATCAAATTTGCTCCGGTACTTTTCCAGAACCGCCTGAGAACGTACTGTCCAGGCAAAAGTCGGGGTTCGCCATAGGCATTTGTTTAACATAAAGCTTACGTTCTGGGTATCTGTATAGCGGTATGCGATAAAGTCTGGTCTGCCTAAAAAATTCAGCAGCAGGTATTTTACGAGGAAAGAGAGCAGAAATCCTGCTTCTGTCACGGGCTTTGTCAGATTGGCAGATAGCTGTCCCCGGACAACCTCTTTTCTATGCTTTTTATACCATCTTAAAGCCAGTGGATTAAAAGACTCTATACAATATTTTCCCTGATAATTCTGTAATAATTCATCTGCCGCCTGACAGGTATATGTACGCAGAGTAGGCAGTTTGATCTCAATCAGAAGAGGAACTTTGCCCTTTACCAGCTTCAGAACATCCTTAAACAGAGGAATTTTTTCGTCTGTATCAAAGAGTGTGTATTTCTGCAGCTGCTCATAAGTCATTTCGCACACAGGAAGGTCAATGCCGCACATCCTGGTAAGGGTGTGATCGTGAAAGACTACCAGCTGATTATCCTTTGTAAGCTGGATATCCATTTCAATGCCGTATCCGTGTTCTATAGCTTTTGCAAAGGCAGCCATAGAATTTTCAGGGATGGACTGATCTTTGGAAAACAGCCCTCTGTGGGCAAAAAGATGATGAATGAAGTCCTGAGCCTCTTTCTTTCTGGTCAGCCGCGGCATGATACAGTAGAAATAGAGACAAAAAAGTACAAGTAAGACAATTGGAATAATAAAAAGTATCTTCATATGTTTCCTCCTGTTACTTTAGAATAACCTTTATCTTTTTCTGTGTATTTAAAATAGTAAGGTGCCGGTGAGAACCTGCTGATTCTCCATCACAGTGGATGGGAAGAGGTTTTTCACTGATAATATCTATGCGGCGGCACCGATACATATGAATTCCGTGAAATCTGGTATGTTTCCCTATAAAGGCTGTAGGGAAAAGTGTAAGGATTTTGGCTTTGGGAAGGTCTCCTACCAGGCAGACATCAAGAAGGCCGTCCTGGTATCGGGCTCCGGGACAAAATCTTACCCCACCGCCTTCCTGCTTCATGTTCATACCAGCCAGAAAGTAGAACCGGGGCAGCCGGTGGATTTCCTTTTTATCAATCCGGACAGACACAGGACAGCACTGGTAGCCCAGCAGCAGCTTCAGAGCTACATAAACGTAAGTGAGTTTTCCCATGTGGAGCCTGTTCAAAGCTTTTTTCATAGGTGTTTTCATTACATTGCGGCAGATATCCGCATCATATCCTATGCCGCTGCTTACAAGAAAATAATGTTTTCCTGCTGACGTCCTGGACATCCCTACATCTACCAGAGCATAGTCTGAAGGAGAAAGTATAGAATTCATACATGCTGTCACATTTGAAGAAATTCCCAGACCTCTGGCAAAATCATTTCCTGAGCCTGTGGGAATATAGCCCAGGGTGATACGAGAAAAATCTGTCTGGGCAAGGCCGTCAATGACTTCGTTCAGAGTCCCGTCTCCTCCCAGTACTGTCAAAGTACATGGAAGAGAAAGAACAGCGATCTGTTTTGCCAGTTCTTTGGCATGCCCAGTATATTTAGTAAAGAATACTTCATATTCTACTTTTTCAGCGGCAAGAATCTCTTCTGCCTTTTTCCAGATATCCATGCCCTGATCAGAACGGGCATGGGGATTTACAATGAAATAAAACATTATTCAAACACCTGCTTTCCTCTGGGTACCATTGTAGCAGTTTCCCATTGTGAGAACAAGGAAATTATGTTAGAATAAGATGAAATTATTATTAAATAATTCCTGAAAAAAGGCGAAAGAAATCAAAAAATATGCAAAGGAAGGCGGAGAAAAAAGATGAATGATGAGTATATGACATTTACGATCAAAAAGAAAAAGAATATTGCTTTGATTGCCCATGATAATGAAAAAGCCAAGATCATACAGTGGTGTATGGACCACAGTGAGGTTTTAAAGAATCATAATCTTTATGGAACAGGAACCACCGCCAGAATGATAGCTGACAGAACAGGTCTTAGGGTAAAAGGCTATAACAGCGGACCTTTAGGAGGAGACCAGCAGATAGGAGCCAAGATTGTAGAAGGCGTCATTGACTTTGTGGTATTCTTTTCAGATCCACTTACCGCTCAGCCCCATGACCCAGATGTAAAAGCCCTGATGAGGATTGCCCAGGTCTATGATATTCCCATGGCTGTTAACAGAGCTACCGCAGATTTCATGATCACTTCTCTGTATATGGATAAAGAATATGATCACGAAGTAATTAATTTTAAGAAGAATATAAAAGAAAGAGCAGAATCTATGTAAAAGAGAGGACTGAGGATATCCCCGGTCCTCTTTCCGTTTTGTATTTGGATTTTCATCAGTAAGTAGCAGGGGCAGCGTCAATCCAGGTGCTGTACCCGGCATTCCTAAGAGACCTTTCCATTTTTACGGCGTTTTCCAGATTTTTGAAAGCTCCAACCTGCACTTTATACAGACCGTCTTCGCGAAGGATGAAGGAGGGAAATCCCTGATCTTCCAGTTCATAAAGGAGATTATCAGCATTTGCCCGCTCTCTGAAGCTCCCTGTCTGAACACGATAGAAAATATCCTGAGAATTTCCTGGGGTTTCTACTGTCTCTTCATTCAGAGTTCCCAGAATTCCAGAGGCAATTGCCTGGGCTATATCCTGAAACTGAGAGTCGAAGATTTCATTATCTTCATCACTGTTAATAAATCCGGCTTCCACAAGGACTGCCGGCATTTTTGTCCTCCGCAGCACCACCAGACCGGGCCGGGACTTTACACCAAGCTCCTGGAAACCTAATTCTCCCAGAGCTCCGTTAATGTTTTCTGCCATATCCAGCTTTCGCCCTGATTGGTCATAAACCAGAGTTTCTACCCCGCTGTACTGGTTAGGTGTAGGACTGGAATTTCGGTGGAAAGAAATAAAAAAGTCAGCATCAGAGGCATTTCCAATCTGTGCTTTTTCGAAAGGTGTCTGGTAAACGTCTCCTGTCCGGGTATATTCTACATCTACGCCGTTTCTTGATAAAATATCTCCCACCGCAAGAGCCAGTCGGAGAGCGTCATCTTTTTCCTGCCGTCCTTCATATACGGCGCCCGGGTCATTACCCCCGTGCCCGCTGTCAATCATGATTTTATAGGCCATAGGTCTGCACTCCATGGAATTTCTCTCCATTCAGGATATGCAGAGAATGAAAAAGAGTTACAAAATCTAAAAAAAACACTTGCTTTTTTGTTAACACTGTGCTAGACTAAAGTTTGTTAAAACGAAGGCGTTTGAAATGCAGGAGCATTTTGAACGCCTTTTCTTTTTTCGGAAATGAAAGTTTCCGTAGCATTGAAACACTGCGCAGTAAAAATCAAAAAAACGATCTTCATCGGGCATAGTTTCTCTGCCCACAGATGAAAAAGAAAATATGACAGAACCTTTTTGCCTTTATGGCAGAGAAGTTCTGGGAGGAGAAAGGAAAGTGAGAGTTTATGAATAGTGGAGATACTGCTTTTATGATTATTTCGGCTGCGCTGGTGTTTTTTATGACCCCCGGTCTGGCCTTCTTTTACGGAGGTCTTGTTAGAAGAAAAAATGTAGTAAATACCATGATGGCTTGTGTGGCGATCATGGGAGTGGCTATTGTAATGTGGTGTCTGTTCGGATATTCCCTGGCTTTTGGAGGAAACCACGGAGGAGTTATCGGTGATTTCCGCTGGTTCGGGCTAAACGGTGTAGACATGGAAGCAGGACCTTATGCAGACAATATCCCCCATCTGGTATATTGTGCTTTTCAGATGATGTTTGCGGTAATCACACCGGCCCTTTTAACGGGATCCCTGGTTGGACGTATCCGTTTTAAAGCCTTATTCCTGTTTATTATTTTATGGTCAATTATTGTGTACTATCCGCTGGCCCATATGGTATGGGGAGAAGGAGGCTTTCTGGCTTCTATCGGTTCCGTAGACTTTGCGGGAGGAAATGTGGTACACATCAGTTCCGGAGTCAGCGCCTTGACTATGGCTATTATCCTTGGAAGACGCCGGGGATATGAGACTACCGTATATCGTGTACACAATATTCCTTTTGTGGTACTTGGGGCAACCATGCTGTGGTTCGGATGGTTTGGATTTAATGCAGGCAGCGCTCTGGCCGCAGACGGCCTGGCTGCTCATGCATTTATGACCTCTGGTATTGCCTCTGCAGCGGCCATGCTGGTATGGATGCTCTTGGATGTGCTCAAAGATAAACGCCCAACTCTGGTAGGCGCTTCTACAGGTCTTGTAGTAGGTCTTGTGGCAATTACTCCCGGCGCAGGTTTTGTACCAATCTGGTCATCCTTTATTATCGGAGGACTGGTAAGTCCTATCTGCTACTTTGGGGTAAAATTAGTGAAGAAAAAACTGAAAATTGATGATGCCCTGGACGCCTTTGGCTGCCATGGGCTTGGCGGTATCTGGGGAGGTATTGCTACAGGTCTTTTCGGTATGAGTTCAATTAATGATACTGCTCAGTGGAATGGGCTGGTATTCGGAGATTACCGTCTTTTCCTTGCCCAGATTGCCGGTATTTTGGTGACTATTGCCATAGCAGTGGTGGGAACGCTGATATGTGCGGCAGTAGTGAGAGTGATCACGCCTCTTCGCGTTACAGTCAAAGAAGAGCAGATTGGTCTTGATATTACACAGCATGGCGAAAGTGCATATCCGAGCTTTAATGGACTGGATCAGTAGTGTGAGGTGAGATGTATGATGATTAAAATAGAAGCAATGGTAAGAGAAGAAAAATTTGAAGATGTAAAAGCAGCTTTGGACGAGATTGGAGTAAACGGATTGACCGTATCCCAGGTAATGGGTGTGGGAATCCAGAGAGGATATAAAGAGGTAGTCAGAGGTATGCAGGTGGATATGCAGATGCAGCCCAAGATTAAGTTTGAGATTGTGGTTTCTTCTGAGGAATGGGAGAAGAAAACCATTGATGCCATACAGAAAGCCGCTTATACCGGAGAGGCCGGCGATGGAAAAATCTTCAGCTACGAGATCAAAAGCGCATATAAGATCCGTACCAAAGAGACAGGATATGATGCGATCCAGGCAAGTGACTGATGACGGAACAGAAATAGGATAAAATATTGGCAGAAACTGCCCTGCAGAAAAGAAGCTTTCCTTTCTTTTCTGCAGGGCGGTTTGCGTGAAAGAGTCAGCACAATATGAAAAGAATATTAAAATCTCATAAATTTTATCTGTTGGACTTCCTTTGTCCACAGGAAAGTGTTAAAATTTTGAGCAGTGAATTACAACAGAGTAAAGGAAACAGAAAAAATGAAGAAAAAAGAATTACTTTCAGAGGAAAAAAAGAAAAAGATAGAAAACTTTTTCTACTACTACAAGTTCCATGTGCTGATCGGGGCTTTTATCCTGTTTTTTGTAATTATCTTTATCAGAGACATGGTGACTAAAATTGATTATGATTATAGCATTGCGTTTTTGGGAGATTATTCTATGACCGAAGAAGACAGCCAGGCTCTTCAGACATGGTTTGAGGAACATGGTGAGGATTTGAATGGTGACGGCCAGGTCCATGTACAGATTTCTGATTACAGCTGTCCGGATGAAGAGGATGATGGATTTGATCCCCAGGTCTTTGCTGCCATGCAGACAAGATTTATCGTTGATGTTCAGGAAGGTACCAGTATGATTTTCTTCATGAATGAGGAAAACTATGAAGAGTATAAAGACCAGGGCGTTTTTCCGGAAAATGAAGAGGATTACGTATCCATCCAGGAATGCCAGGGATATAAGGATGCGGGAAGCCCTCAGTCCGCCAGTGAATATAAGGTAGCTTTACGCATTATAGATGGTGAGAGCGGACTGAGTGAAAAGGAAGAAATACAGGATTACTATTCCGCCAATGAAAAACTATTGCAGGCTTTTATTGGGGAGTGAGGGTGCTGTATTCTTCAATAAGATTTTTGATATTTTGCATCTGTTTGTCAACGGCAGTAATGGTACATGCGCAGTCATATAATTCCTGACTGATCATGGCATACTGATCATTGCTGCCCAGCTCTTTTTTGTATCGGAGCTGATGTTCCAGACTGGCCCAGAAGTCCATAGCAATGGTGCGGATCTGAATTTCCGCTCGCATAGGCGTTTTTCCCTCTGCGAAAAACACAGGGATTTCCACGATCATATGATAGCTGCGGTAGCCGTTGTCTTTAGGATTCTGAATATAGTCCTTAATCCTAAGGACGGTAATATCATCCTGATCGGCCAGAAGTTTTGCCATAATATAGATATCGTCCATGAAAGAGCAGATTACCCGGATTCCTGCAACATCATTGAGCTGTTCCTCAATATTCTGCTCAGTAAAGTCGTAGCCAAGACGCTGAAGTTTATTATAGATACTCAGAGGAGTTTTAATGCGGCTTTTAATTGAGGAGATAGGATTGCGGTTATATTTAATGGAAAACTCGTCGTTTAGGACTTCCAGCTTGGTGCTTATCTCACGAATAGCACAGCGGTAACGCATCATCAGGGAATTGAAATGATCTGTATTTTTGATAAACTTTTCCGGGGAAGCGATATCCAGTTTTTCCTCCAGGGGGAATTTTTGATTAATATTATTTTTCATAGTACTTTAACACCTCTTTCTTGTGTGCTGCATTCCGTTAAAAGCTTTCCTCAGTATAGCGGAAAAACGTATGTCCGTCAATGGCAAGAAAAGATAGCAATTTGAAATAACTTATAGTATAATAGACTGATATGATGCTGACAGGCATATAAAGCAAATGGAAACTGTAACATCATATACGCAGAGGTTCTGCAGAAAGGTCCAGTAATAAAATGTTTGGATATGTAATGATAGATAAGCCGGAACTGAAGGTAAAGGAGTTTTACAGATACAAGGCCTATTACTGCGGGCTGTGTCGGAAGCTGAAAGAAGAGTACGGATTCAGAGGGAGGATGACCCTGACTTATGATATGACTTTTCTGATCATATTTCTCTCCTCTCTTTATGAGGCGGACAACAGGGAATTTCAGTCTCATTGTCCTTTACATCCGGTGAAAAAAATCCCCATGCTCCAGAATGATATCTCAGAATACGGGGCGAAGATGAACATTCTTCTTACTTATTTTAAGTTTGAAGATGACTGGAAGGATGATAGAAGCCTGCCGGGAATCGCAGGAATCCATTTGTTCAGAAAAAAGGCAGCCCAAATCTGCAAAGAATATCCAAGACAGGCCAGTGTGATCAAAAAACAGCTTCGCCAGCTGGCTGTTTATGAAGAACAGAAATTGATGGATATTGATATTGTGTCAGGGGCCTTTGGTGCTTTGATGGAAGATTTGTTTGTGATCCGGGAGGATTACTGGGAAGAAACTCTCCGCAAATTCGGTTTTTATCTGGGAAAATTTATATATATTATGGATGCCTATGATGACCTCCCTAAGGACAGAGAGACAGGGGCGTATAATCCTTTAAGTGTGACCAGAAAGAAATGCCGGAGTGAAGAAGAGTATGAACAGGAAGTGCGCCGGATGCTCATCATGATGATGGGAGAGGCCACAGGTGCTTTTGAAAAACTGCCCTGCCTTCAGGATGCAGAGCTTTTGAGAAATATTCTGTACAGCGGTGTTTGGGCAAAATATAATAAAATACAAAAAGAAAGACAGGAGAGTCAAGAAAACCATGGTAAATAATCCTTATGAAATATTAGGCGTTTCACCAAACGCCACTAACGACGAAATAAAGAAGGCTTATCGGGATCTGAGCAGAAAATATCATCCTGATTCCTATGTGGATAATCCTCTGGCAGATCTGGCAGAAGAAAAATTTAAAGAAGTTCAGGAAGCCTATGACCAGATCATGAAAGAGAGAGACGGAGGCTATCAGAGCGGATATGAAGGCTATGGAAACAACAGCAGCTATCAGAATACTGCTTCCAGCGAGGATAACCTCCAGTATCAGGCTGTTTACAACTATATTAACGGACGTCAGTACCAGCAGGCCCTGAATGTTCTGTCCAGAATGCAGAACCGAAACGCTCAGTGGTACTATTTAAGCGCCTGTGCCAATATGGGACTGGGCAATAATGTAAATGCTTTAAATCTGGCCCGCCAGGCTCAGAGCATGGACCCGGGAAATCCGGAGTATGCCAACCTGGTAAATCGTCTTCAGTGGAACAGCAACCGGTATCAGGGAGGAAGCTACTATGGCGGCGGAACCGGAGGTTCTTCCTGCGGAACCGGAAATATGTGCTGCGACCTGTGGTGTGCAGATACTCTTTGTGAGTGCATGGGAGGGGATCTTTGTTCATGCATGTAAATACCAGAAAACTTGCTGTGTCAGGGCTTCTTATGGCTTTCGACGTGGTACTGATCATATTAAGCGGCATTATTGATTTTAATACGCTGTTTCTTCTGGCAGCAGCAGCATTTCTTGTTGGGGTGATCATTCGGGAGTTTGATCTGAAATATGGATTGGCTTTCTTTGTGGGAAGCCTTGTTCTGGGAGTACTCCTGGCGCCTCAGAAACTTTACTGTATTACTTATGCAATGATGGGCATTTATGTCCTGGGAGTAGAGTTTCTCTGGGACTTTCTTGGAAAACATCCGGGGTGGAAAAGCAGAAAAATACTTCTTATTCTGGGAAAGCTGCTCCTTTTTAATATCATGTATCTTCCGGCCCTTTTTTTGTTTCCAAAACTCCTTTTTGCCGGAGAAATACCGAAAACCATGCTTCTGGTATTTGTTCTTGGAGGCCAGGCGGCCCTGTTTGTGTATGACCGGGCTTATGATTATTTTCTGATACATCTGTGGGGACAGGTAAGAGAAAAGCTTTTTGGAAAAGGATAAAAAGAAAATTAAAAGAATATGGAATGAGGAACTGTGGCAGCCAGTAACCTGGCACAGCAGCTCCTCATTTTTTAATTCCAGAAATCGGTTTTATCTTTCAGTTCTATGTCTGAGGCTTTAAATACCGGATCTTTTCCTTCTTTTTTCTGTTTTACGTAATCCTGCATACAGCGGACAGCAGTGCCGCCCAGTATAAGGATAACGGGCAGATTGATGAGAGCCATAAAGCCCATGAGAACATCTGCTGTACTCCATACCAGGCCGAATTCCATGACAGCTCCTGCCAGTACGATCAGGGAAGCAATGACACGGAAAAGATTAAGAAGAGCCTTTCCGGGAGTTTTTCCGCACAGGTATTTCAGTCCCATTTCTGCGTAATAGAAATTACCGATCAGTGTGGTAAAGGCGAAGAGGCACAGGGCTACGGTGATAAAAACGGTTCCAAAACTGCCCAGAGATTCTGAAGCAGCCGCCTGGACCCAGGGCATACCCTTCAGTTCTTCACTTGGGGCTACGCCGGAACACAGCAGCAGACAGGCAGTAGCAGTACAGATCAGGATCGTATCAATAAACACAGAAAGCATTTGCACAAGACCCTGCTTCACCGGATGAGAAACAGAAGCGCTGGCAGCAGCATTAGGAGCAGAGCCTACACCGGCCTCGTTAGAGAAAAGCCCTCTTTTGATACCATTCATAACACAGGAGCCTGTAAATCCTCCAAAAATGGCCTGTAAATCAAAGGCGTTGGAAAAAATGTCAGAGAACATCCTGGGAATCAGGGTATAGTGGGTCACAGTTACAAAAAGAGCCACTGCCAGATAGAAGATTCCCATAAAAGGTACCAGTACTTCTGTAATCTTAGAAATCTGTTTGCTGCCTCTGAAGATGCATAGAGCAAAGATCAGAGCCAGGATGAAACCTACGATCAGAGGAGTAGCTGCTTCGTCAAAAAAACTGTAAGCACGGAAAGAATCTGCGATATTAAAGGAGGCTACCAGATTGAAGCCGCCCATATAGGTCAGGATCAGGAATGCAGCGAATATGGCCCCGATCCAGTGTTTTTTGAGAGCGGCCTGAATATAGTAAGCAGGGCCGCCGTAAGAACTTCCGTCTTCAGCACGTTTTTTATAAATCTGTGCCAGAGTACTTTCGATGAAAGCAGATGCGCTTCCAAGGATGGCGGTAAGCCACATCCAGAAAACAGCCCCTGGTCCGCCAAGACAGATGGCGGTTGAGATACCGGCAATGTTTCCGGTTCCTACCCGGGAGGCAGTGGATACCATCAGCGCCTGGAAGGAGGAAAGTCCATTCTCATCAGAGCCAGGCTGAGCCACAACACGGATTGATTCGATGAAAAGACGGAACTGCACGAAACGTGTTCTGAAAGTAAAAAAGATTCCTGTTCCTAAAAGGAGGATGATCAGGATATAACTGTAGAGCAGGTCGCTTAGTCCGTTGATAAAATCAGTCAGCATGATTATCAGTCTCCCTTCTTTTGCTTTATAGAATCGCTCTCCTATAATATCGTAATAAGATATGCTTGTCTACAAGAATTTTTCAAAAGGACGGAAAGACAATAAGGGCCTGGCTGTTTTGAGTAGGATATGGTAGAATCAGATTAGTTCAGAAGAAAGGGGAATGACATGGAGGGATTTGAGTTTTATCAGGAGGAAGGACGTCCCTTTCGGGGAAGAAAACTGGAGAAAATGAAGGATTTTTTAGCCCGGCAGGGGCTGGACTTTGACACAAAGGTTCAGTATTCTGTAGTGCTGCGTACCAGGGAGGGAGAGATTGCAGCCTGTGGCTCCCGGCAGGGGAATGTACTGAAATGTATTGCTGTAGACCCTGGGTTTCAGGGAGAAGGGCTGATGGTGAAACTGATGTCCTTCCTTATGAAAAACGCCTGGGAAGAGAGGATTACCCATCTGTTTGTGTTTACAAAGCCAGTCAATCAAAGCTATTTTCAGGATCTTGGGTTCTGGCCCATTATGGATACCCAGGATATGCTGCTTATGGAAAATAAAATAAACGGGATCAGAGATTATCTGAAAAAAGAAGCTGCTCCTTATGAAGAACATTTTTCCTTAAAGACAGGAGCTATTGTGATGAATGCCAATCCTTTTACCAAGGGCCATAGGTATTTGGTGGAATATGCGGCGGCAAGCTGTGAGATTCTTCATGTTTTCGTACTGTCAGAGGACGCCTCGGAGTTTCCGGCAAAGGTAAGACTGGACCTGGTAAAAAAAGGCTGTGAGGATCTGAAAAATGTCTATGTCCATGGCAGTTCAGATTATCTTATTTCCCATGCCACCTTCCCGGATTATTTTCTGAAAGACAAGGCAAAAGCTTCAGGTGAGGCAGTGCTGCTGGATCTGAAAATTTTCGGAACTTATTTTAAGGAGGCTTTTCACATAGACTGCCGCTATGTGGGAGAGGAGCCTTTTTCAGAAATCACAAGAGTGTATAATCAGGAAATGAAAAAAATCCTTCCGGATTATGGGATAGAGGTAACAGAGATTCCCCGGTGCAGAAACCGGGAACAGGTAATCAGCGCCACATATGTGCGGAAAAAGTTTCTGGAGGGAGACTGGGAGACTCTGAAAGAAATGGTGCCTGAAACAACTTATGCTTATCTGACTTCCGAAGAAGGACGGGGGCTGAGAGAAAAACTGCTGAACAGGGAGAGTAGAGATGAGACTTGAGTTATGGACAGAGGGAAAAGAAGCTTCTCTGGGGGAAATTTTAGACGCAAGGGAAAGACGGGGAGAAATTCAGAGAGAACTTATGAAAGAGAAACCGGCTTCTCTGGTGAGCTTTACACTGAACATTCCAGGGCCGGTGAAAACATTTCCTTTTGTAGTCTGGCTTTTTGATGTGGGAAATAAGCTGATACAGCAGGCGGTGAAAGAAGAAGAGGGAGAGATTATCTATAGCCTGGAAAACAGAGAAAATACAGGGTGTGAGAGTTTTTATTCACTGACACTGTCCCCTGAAAAAATAAAAAGAAGCCTTACCACAGCGGAAGACAAGCACCCTTTGGGAAGGCTCTTTGACTTTGATGTGCTGGACAGCACCGGAAGAAAAGTTTCCAGGCAGGAACTGGGATTCTCAGAAAGAAAGTGTCTTCTCTGCGGTGAGTCGGCTTTTTACTGCAGCCGGTCCAGAAGACATTCTGCCAAAGAAGTTTTTCACCGGGAAATCCAGATGATGGAAAACTTTTATATAGAAAGAATGGCCTCCCATATTGGACTTTTGATGCAGAAAAGCCTTCTTTACGAAGTAAACGCCACATTAAAGCCGGGGCTTGTAGACCGGGCCCACAACGGAGCCCATCAGGATATGAGCCTTATAACTTTTGCAGACAGCGCATATGCCCTGACCCCTTATTTTATTCAATGCGCCAGGGAAGGGCTGGCTTTTACCGGGAAAAAGGAGAAACTTCCAGGACTCTTTGAAAAATTAAGGGCATTGGGAATAGAAGGAGAAAAAAACATGAGGGAGGCAACGGGAGGAGTCAATACCCATAAAGGCATGGTATTCTCCGGCGGGATATTCTGCTGCTGCGCCGGATATGGAGCAGGAAGTCTGATGGCAGATTTTCGCAACAATGATTTTCCAAAGATTTTGGGGGAAGTGTGCAGGAGTCTCACCGCCAATCTGATGGAAGATTATAAGGGATTGGAAGAGAGAGGTCCCAGGACCCACGGGGAAAAACTTTATGCAGAACACCAGGTAGAAGGAATACGGGGAGAAGCCTGGAGAGGTTTTCCTCATGTCCTGGAAAGAGGGATTTTTTACTTTGAGAAACTCCTGAAGAAAGGTTACAGTCTGAATGATGCCGGTCTCCTTACCCTGCTCCAGTATATTTCTTCTGTGGAAGATACCAATATGATCATACGGTCTGATTACCACACGGTTTTGAAAATACAGAAAGAGCTGGAACAGTTTTTAAAGACATCCGGACCTGAGGAACAGCTGGAAATAATCCCAGCCCTGGATACATGTTTTGTTAAAAAGAATATCAGTCCTGGTGGAAGTGCAGACATGCTGGCGTTGACCTATTTTTTGCATTTCCTCAAAAATATACAATGTCCCTTTGAAACCTTTGACACAGAAAGGGGAGAATGAGTTGAGACTTTTAGATGAGAAAAATTTTTCAGAAGAAATGCAGTACTATGTAGAGTCCTGCTTTGACGCCTGGGGAAGAGAAAGTTACTATACCAGAGAAATGGGAAAGAAGATTTTCTGCCTTTCTCTACATAAAAAAGAGGCTAAAGGAGTCATCCTGATTTCTCATGGCTTCTGTGAGAGTGCAGAAAAATATAAAGAGCTGGCCTGGTATTTTTATCAGGCAGGTTTTACCGTGTATATTCCGGAACACTGCGGCCATGGACGGTCTTACCGGCTGACTAAGGACCCCAGCAAGGTTCATATAGACAATTTCTGGAGATATGTGAAAGATCTGAGTTTTATTGCTGACAGGGCGGCAGAGGAAAATCCCGGATTGCCCATGTTTATTTTGGGACATTCTATGGGAGGAGCCATTGCTGCGGTAACACTGGCAGAAAATCCGGGGAGATTTCAGAAGGGAATTTTAAACCCCCCTATGATTCTCCACCGTACAGGAAATATTCCTCCTGTTCTGGCCTATATGGCGTCTTTTCTTATGTGTTCCCTGGGAAAGGGTGAAGAATATGCTCTGGGACAGCATGGATTTCGGGATGAAGAAACTTTTGAAAAAAGTTCCTGTCTCTCCAGAGCCAGATTTGATCATTACTATGAGAAGAGGAGAAGGGTGCCGGAATTTCAGAATAATGGAGCCAGCTATCAGTGGGGACTGGAGGCTTACCGCATGAGCCGTGAAATTTTAGCCCGTTCCTGGAAAAAGATAGACATACCTGTGGTCCTTTTTCAGGCTCAGCGGGATACTTTGGTCTACCCCAGACCTCAGGAGAGATTTATCCGCCGGCTGCCCCAGGGGAAGCTCATAAGAGTGCCGGGAGCGAAACACGAGATCTACAGAAGTGGAAATGATATACTGAGACCTTATCTCAATAAGGTGCTGAAATTTTATTCCTGAGAGCAATGAGCTAAGCAGAATATCAAACTTACTAAATGGGAGGTTTTTACAGATGTGTGAGAAAATGATTGTGAGAACAGAGAAAGACTATAAGGTTTCCAGATGGTCAGGAGGAGATACTACAGAGCTTTACCTGTACCCTGAAGATGGAGATTATAAATCCGGGAATTTTCAGCTGCGGATCAGCAGTGCTACAGTAGATGTAGACCGGTCAGAGTTTACCAGTCTGCCGGGAGTGGAGCGTTATCTAATGATCTTTCAGGGACATCTGGATATGGTCCATGGAGAAGAAAAGAAAGTTTCCCTGGAACCCTATGAAGTGGACCGCTTCGACGGCGGGGTGCCTACAGTCAGTTATGGAAGAGTGGTGGACTTTAATCTGATGCTGAAAAACGGGGCCAAAGGAAGAATGGAGGCTCTTTGCCTGGAGGCAGGGCAGAAATTTGAAATTATTCCTGACGAAGATGAAAATTTTCTGGCAGTCTATGTGAGAAAAGGGGAAATACAGATAGGTGAAAATGAAGTAAAAGAGAATCAAATGATTGTTATAAAAAGGTGGAGTGAAAAAGCTGTCATCTATAGTGTGGGGAATGCCAATAGTAAAATAGGAATCTGCAGAGCTGTTCTTTAAAAGAACTGCGGGAAAGCCAAAAGGGAGGTATTATGAGAAAAGCACAAAACTATCAATGGAAAGAACTGTCCCTGGGGACCTGCTATTATCCGGAGCACTGGGACAGAAACCTGTGGAAGGAAGATCTGGACAGGATGCTGGCAAATGGTATCCACACAATTCGTATCGGAGAGTTTGCATGGAGCAAAGTGGAACCCAGAGAAGGGGAATTTACCTTTGCATTTTTTGACGATTTTCTGGAGGTAGTGGCCCAGACAGAGATGAAGGTGATTTTTGGAACGCCTACGGCCACACCTCCTGCCTGGCTGACAGATAAGTATCCGGAAGTTTTGAACTGCCGCATGGATGGGGTAAAATACCGTCACGGTATGCGCCGGCATTACAATTATAATTCCAAAGTGTACCGGGAGCTCAGTGCCAAAATCGTGGAAAAATTCGGAGAACACTATGCTCCACATAAAAATGTAGTGGGCTGGCAGATCGACAATGAGATCAACTGTGAGGTAGCGGAGTTTTATTCTGAGAGCGACACTCTGGCATTCCGGGAATTTCTGAAGAAGAAATACGGAACTCTGGAAGAACTGAACAAGGCCTGGGGCGCAGTGTTCTGGAATCAGGAGTATACCCAGTGGGAACAGGTGTATGTTCCCAGAACTACCATACATAATTCCACGAATCCCCATGAGACCCTGGATTATATCCGGTTTGTATCAGACAGCGCTATTAGTTTCTGCAAGATGCAAAGTGATATTTTAAGAAAATATATCAAGCCGGGAGACTTTATTACGACCAATGGTATGTTCCAGAATCTGGACAATCATGCTATGACAGACGAAGCCCTGGATGTTTATACTTATGATTCCTATCCAAACTTCGCCTACTGTCTCTGCGAAGATCCAAAGCATTCCAAAAATCTGAATGACAGACGCTGGAGTGACAAGCTGACAGAAGTCCGTTCTATCTGCCCTCACTTTGGTATTATGGAGCAGCAGTCAGGTGCCAACGGATGGAATACCCGCATGGAAGCTCCGGCTCCCAAACCGGGACAGATGATGCTTTGGGCTATGCAGAGTATCGGCCACGGCGCAGACTATGTAAGCTTCTTTAGGTGGCGGACCTGTACTATGGGAACAGAGATCTACTGGCATGGTATCCTGGACTATGATAACAGGGACAACCGGAAACTGGCGGAAGTGAAGAAAATCCATCAGAGAGTAGAAAAAATGAAAGAGATCACCGGGGCCCAGTACAAGGCTGCCTTTGGAGTGATACGGGATTACAGTAATGTATGGGACGCCCAGGTGGATAAATGGCACCAGAGGCTGGCCTGGACCAGTGAGGAAGAAATTTTTATAGGGGCTCAGTTAAGCCATACGCCTATGGATTATGTGTACCTTCTGGATTCCACAGAAGTGGAAGAACTGCTGAAATATCCGGTACTTATTTATCCGCATCCTATGATCCTGTCAGAGAAAAAGGCAGAGCTTCTCAGACGCTATGCAGAAGAAGGCGGCTGCCTGATCCTGGGAGCCCGCACCGGATTAAAGGACGAGACAGGGAAGTGCGTCATGGATGTGATGCCGGGACTTCTGAAAGATATCACAGGAACTACAGTAGAAGAATTTACCTTTCTAGGTCCGGCAGATGACCAGGTTTCTATGGAATGGGAGGGTAAACAGGTAGAGACAGGAATCTTTAACGATATTCTTGCAGCAGGCCCTGGAGCCAAAGTACTGGCTTCCTATTCTTCTAATTATTATCAGGGCCGTCCTGCGCTGATCGAGAATCATACAGGAAAAGGAAAAGTCCTGCATTTTGGAGGAACCTTTACAAGAGAAAATATAAAAGATTTTCTGGCCTATGGGGGAGTTCTTTCAGCTTTTAAAGAGATGGTGGAACTGCCGGAAATGTGCGAACTCTGTGTAAGAGAAAAGGATGGAAAGCAATATATCATCATTTTAAATTACTCTCCAGAAGAACAGAAGGCTGTGCTGAAGGTGCCGGTGACAGACCTGGATACAGGAGATAAGGTTCAGGGGCAGGCAGTGCTAAAAGGATACGAGACAAAAGTCTACTGCTGCTGTTGACGTATCAGAACCTCCTTGGTAACATGGTAGTTATAAACGAAACATATGTTATCAAGGAGGTTTTTATGTTCAGCAAAAAGGTGAAAAAGGGGTATGTGTTGTACCAAAATGAAAACGGACCTGAAATCGGCACCTCTAAAGACAGAGTGATCATCCAGGACGGATGCGTCTTTAAAGATCTGGCTGGAACAGGGGAGCTTCTTCCATATGAAGACTGGAGACTGGGATATGAAGAACGGGCAAAAGACCTGGCTGCCAGACTTCCGGTGGAGATGATTGCCGGCCTGATGCTTTATTCTCCTCTGTGAAAATATGGCGGTATTTTTGCGTTCTTTTATCTGAGGGGGAGACAATAAAACGCCAATTTGTGTAAAATCACTTTATCACAGTAGATTGAAGAAAGAGTAATAAGTAAAAATCACCAAAGAAGTTGTGGGTTTTTTGAAAAATCACCAAGAAATAGACGTTTTTTAGACTGTGTTGATGGTACAATCGTAAAAAAAGTAAAGGAGACGATGAAAAATGAACAATGCGGAAATCGGAAAAGCAATGGTAATTAAGCTGGATCCGGTGCTTCCGGAGTACCCTACTTTCAAAGAGGGCGTAAGAAGAGCACCGAAAAGAGAACTGACACTGAATAAAAGAGAGATTAAACTTGCAGTAGCAAATGCTTTGAGATATGTGCCGGAAGAACTTCACGAACAGTTGGCTCCCGAATTTTTAGATGAGCTTTTGACAAGAGGCCGTATTTACGGATATCGTTTTATGCCGAAGGAAAGGATTTACGGAAAACCCATTGATGAGTACAAGGGAGAATGTATCGAGGGAAAAGCCTTCCAGGTAATGATCGACAATAATCTGGATCATGAGGTAGCTCTTTATCCTTATGAATTGGTTACCTATGGGGAGACAGGACAGGTATGCCAGAACTGGATGCAGTATCAGCTGATCAAGAAATATCTGGAAAAACTGACCCATCATCATACACTGGTCATGATGAGCGGACATCCTATGGGATTATTCAAATCTCATGAATCCAGCCCAAGAGTTATTGTCACAAATGGTCTTATGGTCGGTATGTTTGATAATCCGGAGGACTGGGCAAAAGCTACAGCAATGGGCTGCTCTTCCTATGGGCAGATGACAGCCGGCGGCTGGATGTACATCGGACCACAGGGAATCGTTCATGGTACATTTAATACAATTCTGAACGCAGGACGTAAATTCCTGGGCGTACCTCAGGACGGAGACCTGGCAGGACATCTGTTCGTTACCAGCGGTCTTGGCGGCATGAGCGGCGCTCAGCCAAAAGCCATTGAAATTGCAAGAGGTGTTGGTATCGTTGCAGAGGTAGATGCTTCCAGAATCAAGACACGTCATGACCAGGGATGGGTAAGCCTGGTAATCGAAGATGCCGCAGAAGCCTTCAGAGTTGCTCAGGAATACATGGATAAGAAAGAAACCATTTCTATTGCTTACCATGGAAATATTGTAGATCTTCTGCAGTATGCAGTAGACAATAATATTAAGATCGAACTGCTGTCTGACCAGACATCCTGTCATGTGCCATATGACGGCGGCTACTGCCCACAGGGCCTGACATTTGAAGAAAGAACAGAGATGCTGGCTAATGACAAAGATCGTTTCTGCGAGCTGGTAGATCAGACACTTATCAAACATTACCACCTGATCAAGACTCTGGTAGAAAGAGGCGCTTACTTCTTCGACTACGGCAACAGCTTTATGAAAGCTGTATTTGATGCAGGTGCAAAAGACATTGCTAAAAACGGCGAAGATACCAGCGAAGGCTTTATCTTCCCATCTTATGTAGAAGACATTTTAGGACCAGAACTGTTTGATTATGGATATGGACCTTTCCGTTGGTGCTGCTTAAGCGGAAAACCGGAAGATCTGAGAAAGACTGACCATGCGGCAATGGAAATCATTGATCCGAACAGAAGAAGTCAGGATAGAGATAACTATATCTGGATCCGTGACGCAGAGAAAAATAAACTGGTAGTAGGTACTCAGTGCCGTATCTTATATCAGGATGCTCTGGGAAGAAGAGACATTGCTCTGAAATTTAACGAAATGGTAAGAAACGGAGAAATCGGACCGGTTATGCTGGGTCGTGACCACCATGACACAGGCGGAACAGATTCTCCATACAGAGAAACATCAAATATTTATGATGGTTCCAATATTACTGCAGATATGGCAGTACACTGCTATGCAGGAAATGCAGCCAGAGGCATGAGCCTGGTAGCTCTCCACAATGGAGGCGGCGTAGGTATCAGCAAATCTATTAACGGTGGATTTGGCATGGTTCTGGATGGAAGCGAGAGAGTTGACGAGATCCTTAAGGCAGCAATTCCGTGGGATACCATGATCGGTGTTTCCAGAAGAAGCTGGGGCAGATGCGAGCACTCTATCGAGACTGTAGCAGAATACAATAAGATCAGAAACGGAGAGGACTATATCACTATGCCTTATCTTGCCAGCGAAGAGCTGATCGAGAGAGTATGCAAAGATGTAGTTCCAGAGGTTCACCATCACAAACATCACTGATAACAGGAGACAAAATATGAAAAAAAGATATATACGCCATGCCTCTGAACTTGTTACCTGCAGAGGAAAGGCACCGAAATTCGGAAAAGAAATGGCGGATATCGGCCTGATCAAGGATGGAGCTGTGATCATTCATGATGATAAGATCATAGAAGTGGGAACCACCGAAGAATTGGATAAAAAAGTGAACATGGAGGAATATGAGGTTCTGGATGCATCGGGAAAAACGGTGCTTCCGGGCTTCGTAGATTCCCATACCCACTTTATCTTCGGCGGATACCGGGCAGATGAATTCTCCTGGAGATTAAAAGGGGACAGCTACATGTCCATTATGGAAAGAGGAGGGGGCATCAATGCCACGGTAAATCCCACCCGGGAGGCTTCCAAGGAAGAGCTTAAAGAGGCTGGACGGGAAAGACTGAACCGTATGCTGGAGTTCGGAGTCACAACTGTAGAGGGAAAAAGCGGATATGGCATGGACTGCGATACAGAATTGAAGCAGCTTCGGGCTATGAAAGAGCTGGATGAGGAACATCCGGTAGATATAGTAAGGACATTCCTGGGACCTCACAGTGTTCTTCCTCAGTGGAAAGGAAGAGAAAGAGAATTCCTGGATGAGATGCTCTGCAATGTAATGCCCAAGGTCAGAGAAGAAAATCTGGCAGAATTTGCAGATATCTTCACAGAGCAGGGCGTATTTAATATTGAAGATTCAGAGTATTATCTCACAAGGGCCAAAGAGATGGGATTTAAGCTGAAAATCCATGCAGATGAGATGTATCCTCTTGGAGGCGCCCAGCTGGCAGCCAGAGTAGGAGCAGTATCAGCAGACCATCTGCTGAAAGCTTCTGATGAAGGAATCCAGCAGATGAAGGAGCAGGGTGTGATCAGCACACTTCTTCCTGCCACGGCTTTCTGCCTTAAAGAGGAATATGCCCCGGGAAGAAAGATGATCGATGAAGGCTGTGCAGTAGCAATTGCCTCAGACCTGAATCCGGGAAGCTGCTTTACCAACTCCATTCCTCTGCTTATAGCCCTTGGATGTATCTATATGAATATGTCTGTGGAAGAGGTTATCACAGCCCTTACTATAAACGGTGCGGCAGCTGTGGACCGTGCAGACAGGATTGGCAGCATTGAGCCGGGAAAACAGGCGGATATGGTATTTCTCAAGTATCCTTCTGTCTACTATCTGCCTTACCATACAGGGATTAATCTGGTAGAAACGGTAATTAAGAACGGAGAAACCGTATATCACAAAGAATGGTTATAAATGTAATTGTAAACATGGAAAATGCGTAAGAAATAAAGGAGAAAAGACCATGGAGAAAATTATTGAATGCGTACCAAATTTCAGTGAAGGAAGAGACAAGGAAAAAATCGAGAAGATCGTGGATTGCTTCCGGAATGTGGAAGGGGTAAAACTGCTGGATTACAGCTCTGATGAAGACCACAACAGAAGCGTTGTTACCGTGATCGGTGAGCCGGAACCACTGGGACAGGCTATGGTTGCCGCTATCGGAAAAGCAGTAGAGCTGATCGATATGACAAAACATCAGGGACAGCATCCACGTATGGGCTGTGTAGACGTAGTTCCTTTTATCCCTATCCGCAATACTACAGTAGAAGAAGCAGATGCTCTGGCAAAAGCGGTAGCCAAAGAAGCTTCTGAGAAATTCGGACAGCCTTTCTTCCTTTATGAGAAATCTGCCACAGCTCCTCACAGAGAAAATCTGGCTAAAGTTCGCCAGGGACAGTTTGAGGGAATGGCTGAGAAGATGAAAGATCCACAGTGGAAACCAGATTTTGGTCCCGACACCATTCATCCAACCGGAGGCGTTACTGCTATCGGAGCCAGAATGCCGCTGATCGCTTACAATATCAATCTGGATACTTCCAACCTGGAAATCGCACAGAGGATCGCAGACAAGATCCGTCATATCAAAGGCGGTTTCCGTTACTGCAAAGCCATGGGCGTAATGCTGGAAGACAGAAATATCGCACAGGTATCCATGAACCTTACAGATTACACAAAGACATCTGTTTATACAGTATTTGAAACTGTACGGATGGAAGCAAGACGTTACGGAGTAAACGTTCTGGGCAGCGAAGTAGTAGGACTGATCCCGCTTCAGGCTCTGGTAGATTGTGCAGAATATTATTTAGGACTGGAAGGTTTTGAATCCAAACAGGTATTAGAGACAAGACTGTAAAAAAGATAATAAGAGGTATATGCCATGAAAAATATGACAATTCAAGAATTTGCCATGCAGACAGCCTCTAATGAACCAGTACCAGGGGGCGGAAGTATTTCCGCCCTCGCAGGTTCTCTGGCGGCTGCTCTGACAGAAATGGTGGCAGGTCTGACCATAGGAAAGAAAAAATATGCGGATGTGGAAGAAGAGATGAAAGAGGCTGTAGAGCCTATGAAAGCAGTCTGCGCACAGCTTTTAGACGACATTAAGAGAGACAGCGAATCTTTTGATCAGTATATGCAGGCGCTGACTCTACCAAAAGAAACAGAAGAGGAGAAAGCAGCCAGAACAGAAGCTATGCAGAACGGCCTGAAAGCAGCAGTAGAAGTTCCTTTATCTGTGGCAAAGGCAGCCTGCGGTATCCTGCCTTACGCTGAGACTATGGTAGTAAAAGGAAACAAAACAGCAGTGACAGATGCCCTTGTAGCTACTATGATGGCCAGAACAGCGGTTTTGGGAGCCGGGTTTAACGTAAAGATCAACCTGGAATCTATTAAGGATCAGGAATATGTAGACAGAATTGGTAAAGAAGTGGCAGAACTGGAAAAACAGGCTATAGAACAGGAAAAGAAAATCCTGGCTCAGGCTCAGGTTTCCAGAAGTGCAGTAGAATAAGTTTCGGGGTAAGGAAAGGAGGAGACCTGTGAAAATATTGAAAAATGCAGTAGCAGGGACTCTGGAGTCCAGCGACCTGTTTATCCAGATCGAGCCGGACGATACAGAACTGGTGCTGGAAATTGATTCTGTAGTGGCAAACCAGTATATGGATGCTATCCGGGGAGCAGTCCTGGATACTTTAAAAGAATTTGATGTTTCTACAGGAAAGATTTTTATTAAAGATAAGGGTGCTTTGGACTGTGTGATACGAGCCCGCATGGAAACTGCGCTGAAAAGAGGGGGCGTTGAAAAAGAATGAGGCGGACAATGTTATTTTTGCCGGGGAATACCCCGAATATGCTGATAAACGGTGACACTCTGGGAGCGGATACGGTGATCTTCGACCTGGAAGATGCAGTATCCCCCGATGAAAAGGACGCCGCCAGGATCCTGGTGAGAAACGCTTTAAAATATCAGAATTTTTCAGGCTGCGAGGTAGTTGTAAGGATCAACCCTACAGATACAGAATTCTGGAAGGAAGACCTGGATGCAGTGATCCCCCTGAAGCCGGACATGATCATGCCTACAAAAGTCAGCGGAGGAGAGATGATCCGGGAAGTTTCTGCTTATATGGGCCAGGTAGAGGAAAGGAGCGGCATTGAAAAAGGCAGTGTGAAGATCCTTCCTCTTATTGAAACAGCTTTAGGTGTGGAAAAGGCCTTTGAGATTGCTTCGTCAGATGTGCGGGTGACCGGACTATTCCTGGGAGGAGAAGATTTTACGGCAGATATGCACTGTAAGAGAACGAAAGAAGGTCAGGAAATCTTTTACGCCAGGACACGTCTTGTCTGTGCGGCCAGAGCCTGGGGTATAGAGGCTTATGACACACCTTTTACAGATGTAGAAGACATGGAGGGACTGAGAAAGGATACGGAATTTGCCAAAAGCCTTGGATTTGCAGGAAAGGCAGTAATTTCTCCCCGGCATGTGGATATCGTCAATGAAGTATTCTCCCCTACAGAGGCGGAGATTGAATACGCCCACGATGTTATGGACGCCATTGAGGATGGCAAGCGTCAGGGCAAAGGCGTAATTTCCCTTCGAGGAAAAATGATCGACGCACCTATTGTAAAAAGAGCTCAGCAGGTGCTGGAAATGGAAAAGGCGATATACGGAGGTGGCTGCAGATGAGTAAATTAATCGGAACCATCCGGGAGGCTATAGAAAAAGCCGGATTAAAAGACGGGATGACCATATCCTTCCACCATCATATGCGCAACGGCGACTATGTGCTGAACATGGTCCTGGCAGAAGCGGCGGCTATGGGAATCCGGGACCTTACGGTAAATGCCAGCTCTATCTTTGATATCCATGAACCCATTATCGAGCACATTAAAAATGGAGTGGTGACTCAGATCGAGTGTAACTATATGGGCGGCAAGGTAGGAAAGGCTATTTCCCAGGGAATCATGGAAAAACCGGTGATTTTCCGGACTCATGGAGGCCGTGCCGGAGATATGGAAAATGGCTCTTCCAAAATCGACATTGCTTTTCTGGCAGCACCCTGTGCCGATGACATGGGAAATCTCAGCGGAAAGTATGGACCTTCGGCCTGCGGCTCTTTAGGATATGCTTTTTCTGATGCGATGTATGCTAAAAAAGTAGTGGCAGTTACGGATCATCTGGTTCCCTATCCTTTAAGAGATGCTTCTATTGAAGAGGGGTATGTGGATTATGTAGTCCAGACAGAACAGATTGGAGATCCTGCCAGAATCGTTTCAGGAACGACGAAGATTACCAGAGACCCGGTAGGGCTGCGGATTGCCGGTCTGGCTGCTCAGGTAGTAAAACATTCCGGCTATTTAAAGGACGGATTTTCTTTCCAGACAGGAGCCGGAGGCGCCTCACTGGCAGTGGCGAAATATGTAGAAGAGATGATGGAAAAAGACCATATCAAGGGAAGCTTCTGTATGGGCGGTATTACCGGACACATGGTCGACATGGCAAATAAAGGGTTTTTTGATACCATATTAGACGTACAGTGCTTTGATCTGAAAGCTATTGAATCTATCCGGGAGAATCCCAGACATCGGGAGATTTCCGCTATGCGATACGCTTCACCGGCAGCAAAAAGCGCTGCAGTGGATAGCCTAGACGTGGTAATCCTGGGCGCTACCCAGGTGGATCTGGACTTTAATGTAAATGTACATACAGATTCCAACGGTTATATTATGGGAGGCTCTGGAGGACATAGCGATACAGCGGCAGGTTCTAAATTGTCCATTATCGTGGCGCCGCTGATCCGGGCCAGACTGCCTTTGATCGTAGATCAGGTTCTCTGTAAATCCACTCCGGGTGAAACGGTAGATGTGGTGGTTACTCAGAGAGGAATTGCAGTAAACCCCAGACAGAAAGAATTGAAAGAGAAACTGCTCAAAGCAGGACTTCCTGTAAAGGATATCCGTGAGCTGAAAGAAATGGCAGAGGAAATTGCCGGAGTTCCCCGTCAGATTGAGATGGGGAACCGAGTTGTAGCAAAGGTTCTCTACCGTGACGGCACTCTGCTGGATACGATCCGAAATGTGCCAAAGATATAACAGATAAGAACAATGTGAAGGGAGAGGTTTTACAGTGGATAAGAAAAAACTGGTGATCGGCGTTATCGGTGCGGATGTCCATGCAGTTGGAAATACTATACTTCAGCATGCTTTCGAAGACGCAGGTTTTGAAGTGACCAATCTGGGGGTTATGGTATCCCAGGAAGAATACATTTCCGCTGCTATTGAGACAGCAGCAGATGCTATATTGGTTTCTTCTCTGTACGGACATGGAGAACTGGACTGCCGGGGACTGCGTGATAAATGCGACGAGGCAGGCCTGAAAGGAATCCTTCTCTATGTAGGAGGGAATATTGTAGTAGGAAAGCAGCCTTTTAACGAGGTGGAAAAGCGGTTTAAAGCCATGGGCTTTGACAGGGTATTTGGTCCCGGAACTGCTCCAGAGACTACCATTGCCGCTTTATATGAAGACTTTGGCATGCAGAAACCAGAAGAAGAAGCATAAGCAAGGCGGTGAAGAAAATGAAACCAATCCTGTTGGTGGATTTTGGAAGTACCAATACAAAGGTAACGGCTGTGGATGTGGAAGAATACAGAGTCCTGGGTACAGCCACTGCTTATACCACAGTAGAAACAGACATTAATGAAGGACTGGAAAATGCTCTGAAAATCCTGGAGAAAACCACAGGACCATTAGAATTTGCAGAGCGGTACGCCTGCTCCAGTGCAGCAGGAGGGCTGAAGATGATTTCTATAGGCCTGGTGCCGGAGCTTACTGCTCAGGCCTCCAGAGAAGCCTCCCTGGGAGCCGGAGCCAAAGTATGGAAGACTTATTCTTTTCAGCTTACTAAAGGGGATATGAGGGAGATTGAGGAATATCATCCCGATATTATTCTTCTGACAGGGGGAACTGACGGGGGAAATACAGAAACCATTCTGTATAACGCCCAGGTTCTTTCCGGGCTGAGCTACGACTGCCCTATTGTAATTGCGGGAAACCGCAATGCAGCTGACCAGTGTGAGGAGATTCTGAAAGACCGGAGCGTGTATGTATGTGAAAATGTGATGCCAAGGCTGGGAGAGCTGAATGTGCTTCCTGCCCAGAAGCAGATCCGGGAGATTTTTCTGAAAAGAATTGTTCAGGGAAAAGGGCTTTCAGAAGCGGCGGACCTGGTATCCGGGATCATTATGCCTACGCCTTCTGCCATGCTGGCAGCTATGGAACTGCTGTCCGAAGGGTGGGAGGACCATCCGGGAATCGGAGAGCTGGTAGCTGTCGACCTGGGAGGCGCTACTACAGACGTATATTCTATTGCAGATGGAAATCCTGCCAATATAGGCACAGTCATGAAAGGACTTAAAGAGCCCTATTCCAAGAGAAGCGTAGAAGGCGATATTGGAATGCGGTACAGCGTTCATGGAATCCTGGAAGCGGCAGGGGACAGAAAACTGTCTTTACTTTCAGGTATTAACAGGAAAAGAGTTGCAGAATTGGTGGATTTCCTGGGCAGCCATACAGACTATATACCGGATAACGAAGAAATGGAAAAGATGGATTTCGCTCTGGCCTGTGGAGCGGTAGAAACAGCAGTTTCCCGTCATGCAGGTACTCTGGAGCAGGTTTATACCCCTACAGGGCTGACCTTCCTCCAAAGCGGAAAAGATTTGCGAAGCGTGAAATATGTGGTGGCTACAGGAGGAGCACTGATCCATGCCAAAAATGTCAGGGAGATTGCCGGGAAGGCTCTCTATGATCCTCAGACACCGGAGTCGTTGAGACCGGAAAACGCCAAGATTCTGATTGATGATAAGTATATTCTGGCAGCTATGGGCTTGCTTTCTCAATACTATCCCCTGGCTGCTCTGGAAATAATGAAGAAGGAGATTGCTGATTATGGACATTATGAATAAGAAGCTGTCGGATGACGAGTTTTACGGAATCCGAAAAGAAATTCTGGGACAGTGGTCCACTGGCAAAGATGTAGACTTAGATGAGGCTATTGAATATCACAAAAGCATGCCGGAATCAAAGAGCTTTTCAAGAAAATTGTCAGAAGCAAAAAAAGAACGGAAAACCTTAATCCAGCCAAGAGCCGGAGTAGCTCTGATCGATGAGCATATTAAACTTCTCCAGTATCTTCAGAATAACGGAGAAGCGGACCTGCTTCCTACCACGATTGATTCCTATACCAGACAGAACCGCTATGAAGAAGCGGAGAATGGAATCAAAGAGTCTATACATACCAGGAAGTCTATGCTCAATGGCTTCCCGGCAGTAAACCATGGAGTGTACGGCTGCCGTCAGATTATCGAAAACCTGGATATTCCGGTACAGGTACGTCACGGAACTCCGGATGCCCGCCTTCTCACAGAAATCTGTTACGCAGGAGGATTTACCAGCTATGAGGGAGGCGGTATTTCCTACAATATTCCATACGCAAAAGATGTTCCTCTTGAAAGAACAATCTATGACTGGCAGTATGTGGACAGACTGACCGGCATTTATGAAGAAGCCGGAGTATCCATTAACCGTGAGCCTTACGGACCTCTTACCGGTACCCTGGTACCCCCGTCTATGTCTAACGCAGTGGCAATTATTGAGGCTATGCTGGCAGCAGAACAGGGTGTAAAGAATATCACTGTGGGATACGGACAGTGCGGAAATCTGGTTCAGGACGTAGCCGCTCTCCGTGTTTTGGAAGAGCTGACTGAGGAATATCTGGAGCAGTACGGCTACGAGGATACAACCGTAACCACTGTTCTCCATCAGTGGATGGGCGGATTCCCTCAGGACGAGGCAAAAGCTTTTGCAGTTATTTCCTGGGGAAGCTCTGTAGCAGCTCTGGCAAAAGCCACAAAAGTTATTGTAAAGACTCCTCATGAGGCTATCGGCGTGCCGACTATGGAGGCTAACGCTCAGGGTCTGAGATGTACAAAACAGGCGATTTCCCTTCTGGCAGATCAGGAACTGAAGAGTTCTGCACTGGAGCTGGAAAAAGCGATCATCAAGGAAGAAACCAGAGCCATCGTAGACAAGAGTTTTGAGCTTGGAAAGGGAGACCTGGCCCTTGGCGCTATCCGGGCGGTAAAAGCAGGCGTTATTGATATTCCATTTGCACCCAGCAAGTACAATTACGGAAAAATGCTTCCGGCTCGTGACTTTGAAGGTGCAGTACGGTATCTGAACCCGGCACACGTGCCTCTGCCAAAAGAACTGGTAAATTACAACTTAAATAAGATTGAGCACAGAGCAAAAATGGAAAAGAGAAAAGCCTCTTTCCAGATGGTCATCGACGATGTATATGCCATCAGCAAAGGAAGACTGGTAGGAAAGCCGAAATGAGACTGAGGGGGCAGTTCCGGGCGGTGATATAGCTGTGTTCAGTCCCGGAGCGCCAGGCTGGGGGCTCAGGCTCAAAGGCGTTTTAAATTCGCCTGGGCTCCCCAGCCTGGCGTACCGGGACTGGGATACAGTTTTATAGCGCAGAGAGGAACTGCACCTCAGAGCTGCGGGGAAAACGTAGGGTGGTGTACAGCCTCAGAGGCCCCAGGAAGTGGGGTCTAGGCTCAAAGGCGTTTAAAATTCGCCTATCCCCCACTACCAGGGACCGTTGGGGCTGGGATACAGTTTTATAGCGCAGGTCGGGACTGTACCTCAGAGCTGCGGGGAAAACTTAGGGTGGTGTACAGCCCCAGAGGTCCCAGGAAGTGGGGTCTAGGCTCAAAGGCGTTTAAATTCGCCTATCCCCCACCACCTGGGTCCACTGAGGCTGGGATATAGTTCTGTGGCTATGTTGGATAAGCTACAGGCAGTTTTTTGGAACTGCTGCAGAAGTCTTTTCTGAGAATGGTATTTTCAGAAAAGAGAACACCTGAATCCCAGTCCCTGCAAAAAAAATGAACGCCGAAGGGGACATAGGTGTCTTTTCTGCGAATGAAAAACGGTTTTGAGCAAGAAAAGACACCTATATCCCCTGAGGCGAACATGCTGCATTGAAGGGACTGTCCACCCCTTGCGAATTATCAAAAACCAAAAAAACAAATCATAAACAAATCGGAGCCAAAAACCAACAGCCGGATGGGCGGCTGGCAAATATTAGCGAAGCCGCCGGCTGCATATTGCCGAAAATGAAAACCAGGGAAAAGAAAACCTAAATCCCAGTCCCTGCAAGAAATCTGAACACCTCAGGGGATATAGGCGTCTTTTCTGCGAATTGAAAAGGGTTTTGAGCAAGAAAAGACGCCTATGTCCCCTGAGGCGAATGCAATGCATTGAAGGGACTGACCATTATAACCTCCCTTTCCCACTCCTTTCGTTTTCGCCAAAAATCCCCTTCGGCTCCGCAAAAAAGGAGAAAAAAATGAAAATAGTAGATCTTGTGTGTTCCAAAGCCAGAACAGGATTTTTCTTTGATGATCAGAGAGCAATTAAAAAAGGTGCCGTTTCTGACGGTGCAGCTTATTTTGGTGAGACTGTAACCCCTGGGTTTAAGTCTGTGAGACAGGCGGGAGAGGCTATCTCCGTTATGTTGATCCTGGAAGACGGCCAGATTGCCTGGGGTGACTGCGCCGCTGTACAGTATTCTGGAGCAGGCGGACGTGATCCTCTGTTCCTGGCTGAGGATTTTATCCCCATTATTGAGAAATATATCAAACCGGAACTGGTTGGCAAAGAGGCAGACAGCTTCAAGGGACTGTGTGAGATGCTGGAGAATATCCAGGTAGATGGAAAACGTCTTCACACAGCTATCCGCTACGGTGTAAGCCAGGCCATTCTGGATGCTGTGGCAAAATCTACCAAACGTCTTATGTGTGAAGTAGTGGCAGATGAGTATGGCACAACAGTTTCAGAGGAGCCGATTCCAATCTTCACCCAGTCTGGTGACAGCCGTTATGATAATGCAGACAAGATGATCTTAAAGGGTGCTGCAGTAATGCCTCATGCTCTGATCAATAATGTAAAGACAAAGCTGGGCGAGCATGGAGAGATTCTGAAGGAGTATGTGGCATGGCTGAGAGACCGTGTGCTGAAGCTCCGCCATGACGAAGATTATATGCCGATTTTCCACATTGACGTATATGGAACTATCGGAGCGGTTTTCGGCGTGGACAATTACCCGGCTATGGCAGATTATCTGGCAGAGCTGGAAGAGACAGCTAAGCCATTCCATTTAAGAATTGAAGGTCCTATGGATGCAGAGGAAAGAGAAAAACAGATGCTCTGCCTGAAAGGTCTCAGAGAAGAAGTTGACAGAAGGGGCATTAACGTAGAGCTGGTTGCAGATGAGTGGTGCAATACCCTGGAAGATGTAAAATATTTTGCTGACAATAAAGCCGGACATATGGCTCAGATCAAGACTCCGGATCTGGGAGGCATCAACAATATCGTAGAGGCTGTTCTCTATTGCAAAGAGAAAGGCTTCGGCGCTTACCAGGGTGGAACCTGCAATGAGACAGACCGGTCTGCTCAGGTATGCGTAAACTGTGCGATGGCCACAAAACCGGATCAGATCCTGGCAAAGCCTGGTATGGGTGTTGACGAAGGCTACATGATTGTTTACAATGAGATGGAGAGAATCCTTGCTCTGAGAAAAGCAAGAAAATAGCAGGAAGTATATAGGATATGGAAAGGCCAAACCGCTTGCAGAAGGATTCGTAAAGCGTGTTTGGCCTTCTGGCTTTAAATCTGAGAGGAAAATTTTATGGCATATTCAAGACAAATGCAGGACAGTAACCTGTACAGTTTTTATTTTGCCCCCAGAGGAAACCGCCGTATGGCAGATCTGGGGATGCAGCTGAGCCAGATGTACCTCAGCCCCTTTGATCACATTATCGGTATAATCGGGGATGCGGGAGCAGGAAAGAGCCTGCTCATTAAGGGAATGTTTCCCGGACTGGACCTGACCAACGATGACGAAGGCGTCAATGTCCGTCCTCTTCCCCTTCTCCATGAAGACTTGTCAGACCCCTTTTCTCCCCATACATACCACCTGGATATCCGTTTTGAGTCTGCCTTTACCCAGATGCATGTGCTGGCAGATGCCATTCTGGAGGCTGCCAGGTATGGGAAAATGGTGATCGTAGAGCACTTTGAGCTCATTCATCCTTTCCTGAACAGAAATGCGGATCTCCTGGTAGGAATCGGAGAGGAGATCATTATTACCAGGCCTAATATGTTTGGGCCGTTGCCGGAGAATATTGCCGGCATTGTGCATAAGTCTGTAGCCTACCGGAAAATGGCCCATACCCTGGAAGACCTGTGTGTGTATTTCATGGGGGAAGGCTATGCCCAGGACGGCCCCAGATCAGATGTACGCCATGGCTTCGTTCTGCTGTTTGAGGAAAAGCCCTCTGTAGATCTGGAATGGCTGGAGGAGAAGGTCCGGGAAGCAGTAAAAAAGGACCTGCCGGTATCTTATTACGATGAAAACCATGTGCAGATCGGAGATTATATCATAGAGTGCCTGGGACCCAGAATGCATATTTCCAGCACAGGAAAGATTGAGGACTTTTCGCTGGTTAAAGATTATCCACAGGATCCGGCTACAGGGTATTATATGCTGATCGGTCTGATCGGAGGAAACAGAACAGAAGATATCCATGAGCTGAACCGTATCGATCTGAACCGGCAGCTTCATAGAAGTTAGTGCACTAGTAACATTGGAGGAAAATAAAGATATGATTAGAAGCGTAAATACAGAGCTGCTCACAGAAAACATTAAAGAAATGTGCATTCAGGCAAATCATTATCTGGCGCCTGATATGGAGAAGGCTATGCGGGAGGCTTATGACAAGGAATCAAAGCCCCTGGCAAAGCAGATACTGGGCCAGCTTCTGGAAAATCTGGACATTGCTGGAGAGGATATGATTCCTATCTGCCAGGATACAGGTATGGCCGTAGTCTTCCTGAAAATCGGCCAGGATGTACATTTTGAAGGCGGCAGTGTAGAAGAAGCAGTGAATGAAGGTGTTCGCCGGGGATATGAAGAAGGCTATCTGAGAAAATCTGTAGTAGGAGATCCTCTTTTGAGGGTGAATACGAAAGACAATACGCCTGCGGTAATCCACTATGAGATTGTTCCCGGAGACCAGGTGGAGATCACTTTGGCGCCAAAAGGTTTTGGAAGTGAGAACATGAGTAAAATCTTGATGCTGAAACCTGCAGATGGAGCAGAAGGAGTTAAAGAGGCTATTCTGAATACAGTAAGAGAAGCAGGTCCTAACGCCTGTCCCCCAGTAGTCGTAGGAGTAGGTATCGGAGGTACATTTGAGAAAGCAGCCATTCTGGCTAAAAAAGCCTTAACAAGAGAAATCGGGACCCATTCTCCCCTGCCTCATATAAAGGAGATGGAGGAGGAGCTTCTTGCAAAGATCAATGAGATTGGTCTGGGCCCTGCTGGATTGGGCGGAGATACTACCGCTCTGGCAGTGAATATCAATACTTATGCTACCCACATTGCGGGACTTCCAGTGGCAGTGAATATGTGCTGCCATGTAAACCGCCATATAGTGCGGACCATCTAAGAATTTACAGGAGCTTCCTGTATAATACAAATATAGGGAATTCCACGAAAGGTGGTTGAGAAAAAAAGATACCTCAGAGTAAAATAAGATTTGCTGACTTTGCTGGTTAGTACAAATCCTATAG
>NZ_NFIF01000027.1:0-38782 GCF_002161645.1 Blautia sp. An46
GGATTTGGTCTTTTGCTACTGCCATAAATAAACTCCTTTTCGATAAGAATTGTCATATCTGTAATTCTTACCAAAAAGGAGCCAGGTTTTACCAAAGCCACAAAGTTTTTTACACTACCCATCAGTCTGATATCGTGAAGGCGGACGTACAGTTGGATCAGGCCGTGTTGCTTCTATCATCGAGTAATTTCGATAAGCACTGCCTATTATAATCATATATTGAAAGGTATCGCAAGATACCATGTGTCCAAGCATAAGATTACCCCGGAGCCGAAAGACTGCCGGGGTTTTTCTGTTACAGAACCTCTAATAAAACATCCACCATACCGCCGCAGACCATGCCTTCGTCTTCAGCATCTTTTCCAGTCATATCAGCGTGATGGAGTACCAGGGGGAGGCTTTCCTGAGACATAAGACGGAGGGATCTCTGGATGATATCTGCTTCCAGGCATCCTCCGCCGATGGTTCCCACAGTCCGACCATCCTGGTAAACCAGCATTTTTGTCCCGGCTTCTCTGGGAGAGGAGCCTTTTTTGGTCACAATAGTGGCCAGGACTTTTTTGATGTCTTTGTCCTTTTCATCTAAAATTGCCCTGAGGATCTCTTTTGTAAAACCGCCCCGCTTCCGGCAGCGGTTTTTTTCCTGTATCACTTCAGCTATGATGGAGACGCCGATCTCTTCAGGTGTTTCTCCTCCGATAGGCAGACCGATGGGAGTGTGTACGGATTCCAGTATCTGGGGATCAGCGCCTTGTTCCAGCAGAGCCTGTTTTACTTTGACAGTCCGGGCCCGGCTTCCCATCATGCCGATATAGGCATGCTCTTTTTTCATGATCTTTTCCAGACACACCTGATCGTAACGGTGGCCTCTGGTCACAATGATAAAATAGGTATCCCTATCCCCGGGGATTTTTTTCAGCCCTTCTTCAAAAGGCTGGCAGAGCACAGTATCTGCACCGGCTCTTCTGGCATTGTCGGCAAATTTGGGGCGGTCTTCCAGGACTGTGACAGTACAGCCGATCATACGTCCGATCTGGATCACTGGAATGGATACATGACCGGCGCCGCAGATCACCAGCTTTTGTTCATGCGCCGGAAACTCACAGAAGATCCGTGTACTGTTCTCGGTGATAATACCGGGGGCAGAAATATCCGGAAGATTTTCGGCAAAATGAGAGAAGAATCCTTCTTTTCCGGATTCCCACTGAAGAGAACCATCTGCAAAAAAAGCCTTTTCACCTGCTGCTGTTCCATCCAGAGCTGTGAGGATAAGGCTCTGGCGATTGGGATTACAGGAGGCGATGAGATTATATAATTCTGACATAATCTGAACTCCTTTCCTGGCGGCAGGATCTGAGACTGCCGTTTTTAAACATATTTTTAGCTTGCGTTTAGGAGTCTTCCGACTGCTTGACAAGTAAAGCGCTTCCATGGAGATCTGGCAGCGGCAGAGGGGTAAGCCGGTGTTTCCTGCAGAACTCTTTTACTGCCTGTCCGGCTCCGGGAAACTGAAGACTGCGGTAATCATGGACAAAAATGACACCGCCGCACACCAGAAGTGGCCAGAAAATCCGGAGCCCCTGGGCAACAGACTCGTATAAGTCCGGATCCAGATGTACAAAAGCAAAACGGGGAGGCGCAGAGGGCAGAGAATCCGGAAAGTATCCGGCACAGATTACTGCCTGCTCCGGATAAGGAAGCTGTTCCAATACCTGAGAAACAGAGGTATCCTGAAAAGCATCTTTCCACCGGACCGATGGATTTCTTTCAGCTTCTGCAGCAAGGGCTTTTTCCGGAAAGCCCTGAAAAGTATCAAAAAGATAAAGCTTTCTTTCCGGGAACAGCCGATTCAGTTCCCGGGCGGAAGCGCCCTGGTGTACCCCAAGCTCGGCAATTTCCCCGGGCAGACAGCGCTGCCGGATCTCTTTCGCCAGAAGCCGGATCGTGGCAAGCCGGAAGTCTATCTGATCCAGAAGGGCAGACAGATTCTGCACAGGACCGGTGTATCCCAGATCCTGAAGCTGTGAAAGTACAGAGGAGGCGGCCGCTGGATTTTTGATGGCGATCCAGACCAGGTCGGGATCCATTTGAGGAATCTGTGCAGGGGATATTACAGGGATTCCCTCATATTCTTTTCCCCAAGTCTGGGGATTATTGTCGGCAAACGCCAGAAGGCGGACAGAGGCGGACAGCAGATTACCCAGGGTTTGGCCTCCCTGGCCGCAGCCAAATATGATGATCTTCATGAAAAATTCCCCCTTTGAGAATGAGAATTATATTATTCTCAAAATAGAATAATTGGAAAAAAGCGAATTTATTGACTCTATTTTGAAAACAAATTATAATTAAAGCAAAAGATTCAGAAAATTATTGGTGGGTACCACAGGGATCTTTATCCGGACCTTTTCCTGCCAGATCTCTGAGACGCCGCATTCCGGTATCCGACAGAAAAACCAGCTCACTGGGTTTTCCTTTTCTGTTTTCTCCGCTGAGACGGAGAAAATTAGCGGTTTCATAATATTCCATAGGCAGAGTACGGCGAAAGACTTCTCCGGTAGCTTCGTCTCTGACCTCTACCGTAACTTGTTTTGCATGAATTTCTTTCAGTTCCATAAGCATTTCTCCTTTATAAGCCTATTGTAGCAAAGGAAAAAAGCTTTGACCAGAAAAAGATAAGAATTTAAGGATCAGCGCCTTAAAGATAGAGCGCCGCTGCAGAAGGGATCTGACGGCGCAGTATTCAGGAAGAAAACCAGAATAGGGAGGTGGAAGGATGATTAA
Organism: Blautia sp. An46; assembly: GCF_002161645.1. Taxonomy (NCBI): domain Bacteria; kingdom Bacillati; phylum Bacillota; class Clostridia; order Lachnospirales; family Lachnospiraceae; genus Blautia; species Blautia sp. An46. The sequence goes on from NZ_NFIF01000027.1 coordinate 2,782, forward strand.
AAAAATCCTTATGATTAACGGCACACAGCGGACTTTAGTTGTAGAGGGGCACGAGTCTTTAGCTGAAGTGCTCAGGGACAGACTGCTTCTTACAGGCTGTAAGATCGGCTGCGGAGAGGGACATTGCGGAGCCTGCAATGTGATCGTGGACGGAAAAGTGACCCGCTCTTGTATTACCAAAATAGCGAAAGTGCCGGATTATGCAAAAATTGAAACTATCGAAGGTATAGGTACTCTGGAGGACCTTCATCCTCTGCAGGCGGCCTGGATCGCACATGGCTGTGCACAGTGCGGATTCTGTTCGCCAGGCTTTATTATGAGCGCCAAAGTGCTTCTGGAGAATAATCCCTCTCCCTCCAGAACGGAAGTCCGGGAATGGTTCAATAAGAACCGGAATCTCTGCCGCTGTACCGGATATAAGCCGCTGATAGATGCGGTGATGGACGCAGCCAGAGTACTGCGGGGAGAGATTACAAAAGAAGATCTTATGTTCCAGCCAACGGATAATCGGATCTTGGGAACCAGCTATGCCCGTCCTTCGGCGGCGGCAAAAGTGACCGGATCCTGGGATTTTGGAGCCGATGAGATCAAGACCCTTCCGGAGGATACCCTGCAGATCGCACTGGTCCAGGCAGAAGTATCCCATGCATGGATCAAGGGGATCGATACCTCTCAGGCAGAGCAGATGCCGGGAGTATACCGGGTCATTACCTATAAAGATGTTCCCGGAAAGAACCGGATCACCGGACTTATTACATTCCCCACAAATAAAGGAGACGGCTGGGACCGTCCGATCCTCTGTGACGAGAAAGTGTTCCAGTACGGAGATGCTATCGCTATGGTATGTGCAGATACAGTCGCCCATGCCAGGGAAGCAGCCAAGTATGTGAAGGTTGATCTGGAAGTGCTTCCTGCTTACATGTCTGCACCGGAAGCTATGGACCCGGACGCTATGGAAATCCATCCGGGAACACCGAATGTTTACTATGAGACCAACTGCATAAAGGGAGAAGATACGGCTCCTATTATGGAGACAGCTCCCAATGTCATAGAGATGGACGCCTATTGTTCCAGACAGCCTCATATGCCCATTGAACCAGACGTGGCCTATGCATATATGGATGAGGAAGGAAGAGTGACCATACACTCCAAATCTATCGGGATCCATCTTCATCATGCCATGATCTGTGCAGGCATCGGCGTAGAGCCGGAAAAACTCCGGCTGATACAGCTCCATGCAGGAGGAACCTTCGGCTATAAATTCTCACCTACCATAGAAGCACTGGTAGGGGTAGCCGCCCTTGTCACAGGACGTCCGGTGGCTCTGAATTTTAACATGTATCAGATGATCACTTATACCGGAAAGAGAAGTCCCGGTTTTATGCATATCAAACTGGCGGCGGATGAGAAAGGCAAGATCCTGGCCCTTGAAGGCGACAACCTTATTGACCACGGTCCATACTCAGAATTCGGCGACCTGCTGACCATGCGTCTCAGCCAGTTTGTAGGAGCCGGAGTAGACATTCCCAATATCCGCAACCGGTCACGGACTGTCTGCACCAATCATGCATACGGAGCCGCTTTCCGGGGATATGGAGCGCCTCAGTCTTTCATGGGCGGCGATATCGCAATGGATATGATGGCAGCGAAAATGGGGATCGATCCTTTTGAGTTCCGTGCCATGAACTGCTATAAAGAATCTGAAGGATCTACGACTCCAAATGGCTGCAAACCAGACGTATACTGTCTGGAAGATCTGTATGATCTGGCAAGACCTTATTACCAGAAGAATAAAGCTTATGCAGAGACTCTGAACAGGGAAAAGGGAGAAAACGGCAAATTCAAGTATGGAGCCGGCGTGTCCCTGGGGGTTTATGGCTGCGGCCTGGACGGCGTGGACTCCTCAGAAGCCTGGGCAGAACTGAATCCGGACAACACGGTGACGATTTATGATTCCTGGGAGGATCACGGACAGGGAGCGGATATCGGTACCCTTACCCACGCCCATGAAACTCTCCGTCAGGCAGGATTTACACCGGATCAGATCAAACTGGTGATGAATGATACAGGAAAGACTCCGAATTCCGGTCCCGCCGGAGGATCACGTTCCAATGTCATGACCGGAAATGCGGTGCGTGTTGCCTCGGAGATGCTGATAAATGCCATGAGAAAACCAGATGGTACTTATCGTACCTATGAGGAAATGGTAGAAGAGAAGCTTCCGCTGAAGTATGAAGGAAAATGGGTGGCAACCGCATGCACGGACTGTGACCAGGAAACGGCCCAGGGAAATCCTTTCTCTGTATACATGTATTGTATTAACCTGCCTGTAGTACAGGTCAATATGGAGACCGGCAAGGTAAAGGTTGTGAAATTTACCATGGTATCTGATTTTGGCACCATCATTAATAAGACAGTTGTGGACGGCCAGGTCATGGGCGCCATTGCTCAGGGAATCGGTCTGGCTCTGTCAGAAGACTTTGAGGACCTGAAGAAACATACCAGTCTCTTAAAGTGCGGAATTCCTTACCCCAATGATATTCCTGACGACATTGAGCTGGTTTACCAGGAAAATCACCCGAGACCTCTTGGCCCATACGGCGCTGCCGGCTGCGGCGAGGGACCTTTGGCCGCACCTCATCCGGCAATCCTGAACGCTATATACAGCGCTACCGGAGCAAGGATCACCAGAGTTCCGGCCAGACCGGAAGTGGTAAAAGCGGCACTGGATGCTCTGTAAAAAATGCGGAAACGAAAAGACAGGACAAAGCGGGGGATCCCCGCTTTGTTTTACTCGAATATTATTCTTGAAATAGATAATTAAACACAGGAGAGAATATATGGAACATAAGGATCGGGGATTTGTGGGAAAACATTATTTAATGAAGCAGGCTTTCGGCCAGGAAGAACTTCATCAGAGAGAAGCTGTCTGTACCAGAGAAGATCCTCCGGGCTGCTCGGCAGTATGCCCTCTTCATCTGGATATACGGACAGTCTGCGCTTATGCGGCAAAAGGGGATTTTGCAAAGGCAGCAGGAGTGATCCGGAGCGTTACCCCTTTTCTCCACCTTCTGGCAAAGGGCTGTCCCGGAGCCTGCAAGGAGGCCTGCGCCTTGTCCCGGGTCGGGGAAGGGATCCAGGTGAGGGCTTTGGAAAAAGCCTGCGCCCTGTATGGAGGAAAAGAAAGAGGCAGCCGTTTTCTGATCCCCCGGAAAAATAAAAAGGTGATCGTAGGGGGAGATGACCTTTTTGCCCTGGCCTGCTGCTGGGAACTGGGCAGAAAAGGCTATGAGATTTTCTGGTATACCCGGTGTGAAAACCAGAGAGAACCTCTGATTTCCTGGGGGCTTACAGAAGAGGAAGCAGAAGCAGATACGGCTTCTCTGGAACTTTTTCGAATGACCCAAAAAGTTAGAGAAGGGGAAGCCTCAGAATGGGGTGCATGTGGGGACGCAGTCTGTCTGTCTCCTTGCCTTTGGCGTACCGGCCTGCCGGAAAATGTTTTTGGAACAGAAAAGAAATGGGAAAAGAAAGACGGAGCTGCCTGGATACTGGCCTGGGCCAAATATGTATCAGCTAAAGTGGAACGCTATCTTCAGGGGGCCTCTTGGGAAGGAATGCGGCAGCCGGGTCCTCAGGAGAGCCGCTTACATGTAACTATGGACGGAGTGGAAGGAAGCCGGGCTTTTACAGGATCGGAGAAACCGGACAGAGAGCTGGCGGCAGCAGAGGCCGGACGCTGTATACAGTGCCAGTGCCTGGAATGTATAAAGGGCTGCGTCTATTTCCAGGAGTATAAACGGAATCCCAGAGGAGCTGTCCGGGAAATTTACAACAATCTTTCTATTGTAATGGGAAATCATATGGCAAATGGAATGATCAATGCCTGTGATCTGTGCGGACAGTGCAAGTCTGCCTGTCCTAATGGATTTGACTACCCGGAAGTATGCAAAATGGCCCGGAAGATCATGGTGGAGACAGAGAAAATGCCGCCTTCTGTTCATGAATTCGGCCTTTTGGACCAGCAGTTCTCCTGCAATGAAGCATTTCTGGCCAGGCCTGAGCCGGGATATGAACACTGCAGATATCTGTTTTTCCCCGGATGCCAGGCTTCTGCCGTGTCACCGGATACAGTAGAAGCTGCTTACAGGGATCTGTCAGGCAGACTTACCGGAGGCGTAGGCCTGCTTCTTGGCTGCTGCGGGGCTCTGGCCCAATGGGCAGGAAGAGAAGATCTGGCTTCAGAGGCATTGGAAAAGATCCGCAGCGTCTGGAAAGAGATGGGAGAGCCGGAAGTGATCTGCGCCTGTCCCACCTGCATGAAGATATTAAGGGAAAGAACGGAAATTTCTGCGGTGGGAGTATGGCAGATACTCCTGGAACTGGGAATAGATCCGGTGACAGATCAGACAGTGGCTATACAGGATGCCTGCGGGGCAAGAGGAGATCAGAAAATCCAGGAACAGATCCGGGATTTTGCAGGGGCTTTGGGATGTAAAGTAGAAGAAGCCCCCTTTTCCAAAGATCTGTCTCCCTGCTGCGGATACGGGGGAATGGTCCGCTTTGCGAATCCCGAGATGGCAGAAAAAAAAGCTTCTTTTGCAGCCGGCAGGACCTCCAGAAAGATCCTGACCTACTGCATGGCCTGCAGGGACCAGCTGACCCGGGCAGGAGCGGACTCCATACATATCCTGGAACTGGCCTATGGAACCGGCGCTCCTCCGGTGCCGGATCTGTCCCGGCGTAGAGCGAACCGTCTGAAACTGAAGGAAAAACTCCGGCAAGAAATCTGGAAGGAAGAAATAAGGAGGGAAGCTATGCTGCCGGTCTTTTATGAAAATGGAGCGGAAGAAGAAATGGACAGGCGTATGATCCTGAAAAGCGACGTGGAAGCTGTGCTGAAAGCTTATGAAGCCTCAGGAGAAGCGGTGGAGGACCCGGAAAAGGGCTGGCTGGCTGCTTCCGCCAGGATCGGCAATGTTACTTTCTGGGTAAAGTTTACCGAGACAGAGAAAGGATACCTGGTATATGGGGCTTACAGCCACCGGATGACTGTGGAGTAAAGGAGGCGCAGATGGGAGAAAAAACTTATTATTCTATGGATCCCATGGGAAAACTGAAGTGCCATAAATGCAAAAAAGAACTGGTCAGAGGAAGGGCGGTTTTCAGCTATCTTGGCAATGCGTTCCCGGTAGAACTGCCGGTATGTCCGGAATGCGGTTATATTTACGTACCCGAGGAGCTGGCAGTAGGCAAAGTCCTTTCTGTGGAACGCAGTCTGGAGGACAAATGATTGGCAGTCATCCCGGCGGGCAGGAGATGACAGCCAGACTGCTGACCCTTTCGGGACTCCGTCCGCCTGCCAGGATCCTGGAACTGGGAGCTGGAGAGGGAAAAACAGCGGCATATCTAAGAACATTGGGATTTGAAGTAAGGGCAGTGGATCTGAAGCCATCAGGCCCGGGAGTAGAGCAGGGAGACATAAGAAGGCTGGATTTTGCCGGGGAAAGTTTTGACTGTTGCCTGGCGGAATGTACGGTCTCCGGATGCGGAGACGGAAATGCGGCCCTCAAAGAGGCATTCCGGGTACTGAAAAAAAATGGCTGTCTGCTGATAGCCGATGTTTTTTTCAAAAAGAAAAAGGCGCCTTCCCTCTCTATGAGAGAGCCTCTGATATGGAACTGCTGGAAGGAAGCTTTTGAAAAAGCAGGATTCCAGATAGAAAAGGGGGAGGACGAAACGGAAGCATGGAAGGAATTTTTTTTGGAAAGTCTTTGGAACGGAAATGCAGAGGAAAGCTGTGTGGATTTCTTCATAGAGGCAGGAAAAGCCGGGTGCGGATACTTCCTGGCCTGTCTCAGGAAAGGAGAGAAAAATGGATTTATTTGAGCGTATGCTGGAACTGTCAGGACAGGGATTCTACTGCGCCCAGATTTTGATGATCCTGGCGCTGGAATCGGAAGAAAAGGAGGACCCGGATCTGATACGGGCCATGAGCGGATTAAACGGAGGCCTTGGATTTTCCGGAAGAGTCTGCGGCGCTCTTACGGGAGGCTGCTGTTTCTTGGGATATTTTCTGGGAAAAGGAGAGGCGGAAGAACTGGAAGACCCGGAGGCCCCGATCCTGATCCAAAAGCTGGCGGACTGGTTTGAAGAATGGACCAAAAGCCGGTATGGCGGCTGTACCTGCCGGGAGATCCTGGAGGGAGATCCGGGAAATAAAATGAAGAGATGCCCGGAACTTGTAGAAGAAGTATATCAGAAATGCGTGGAACTCCTTTCGGAAAAAGGAGGATTGCCATGAAAGGAGCAGGGCTGATCGCCGCGGCAGGAAGATCCAGACGGATGGAAGGATTTAAACCGCTGCTGGAGATAAACGGCTTTCCCATGATCGCTATGACTGTCCAAAGTATGGAAAATGCCGGGATAAGAGATATTACGGTGGTTGTGGGATACCGGGGAGAAGAGGTAAGGAGGGCCTTGAAGGCTCTGGAGGTAAAAATCGTAGAAAATCCCTTCTGGCAGGACACGGATATGCTGGCTTCTGTGAAACTGGGACTTGAGGCCGTGGACAGGAGACAGGGCGTATTTTTTCTTCCCGGAGACATTCCTTTAACCTCTCCGGGAACTTTTCAAAAGCTGAGAGAGGGGATTTTGGCAGCAGAGCCGGAAACAGAGGCTCTGATCCCTGCTTCAGGAGGGAAGACCTTCCATCCCCCCTTTCTGTTTCCTGCAGGCTGTCAGAAAGCACTGGACTATCAGGGCAGCCGGGGACTTCAGGGAGCCTTTGGCGCCATGAAGACAAAAACAGTAGAGACAGCAGATGCAGGGGCCCAGATGGACGCTGATGATCAGAAAGACCTTGCCCATATCCGGGACTATGCCAGAAAGTACAGAGGGATTTCCCCCCAGTTGTGTGAAAAACTCTATGATGAAGTGAATCTCCCGGCCCATATCCGGGCCCACTGCATGGCGGTGGGGGATCTGGCGGCCTGGATGGCCCGGCGTCTGACAGAAGCAGGTGCTTTTCTGGATATAGAGCTTTGCAGAAGCGGAGGCTGCCTTCATGATCTGCTGCGGCTGGAGCCCTTTCATGAAAAAGCGGTGAGAAAGTTTCTGGAAGAAAAGGGGTATCTGGCTCTGGCAGCAGTAACGGGAGCCCACAGAGGTTTTGAGCAGGAGCCGGATACTCTTTGCAGAGAGGATGTACTGGTGTGTCTGGCGGATAAACTGATCATGGAGAACAGGCGTGTATCTCTGGAGGAGAGATATAGGAAAGCCCTGGAGAAAAAAGAAGTAAAAAAGCGTATTTTACAGGATATTGAAATCTGCCGTCGGCTGATAAAAGAATTTGAGGTGATGACAGGTGAAAGGTTATGAGCAAAAAGTATATTTAAACAATGCTGCCACCTCCTGGCCGAAACCGGACTGTGTAGCCCTGGCCGTTTCTCAGGCTCTCAGGAGCCTGCCGGGAGACGCCGGCAGAGGAGGGATCCGGGAGTTTGATGTGTTTGATCAGGTACGGAAAAAACTGTCTGCTTTGCTGGGAGTTTCCAGCCCGGAAAGGATTGCTCTGGGAAGTAATTCTACATGGGGCCTGAACCAGGCTGTTTTCGGTTTCCCTCTGGAACCGGGAGACCGGGTGCTGACTACAAAGGCAGAACACAATGCAGTACTCCGTCCTTTATACCGGCTGGAAAAACAGGGGATCCAGGTGATTTATCTGGATGTGGATAAGACCGGCCGGTTAGAGCCGGAGGTGTGGAAAACAGCCGTGAGGAAATACCGGCCCAGACTGTGTGTGCTGATCCATGCTTCCAATGTGACAGGTGCTGTCAATGATGCAGAGACCCTGACGGCCATGGCAAAAGACGTCGGAGCCGCTATGCTTCTGGATATATCCCAGAGTCTGGGCTGGATCTCTGTTGAAATGGAAAAATGGGGAGCAGATATGGCAGCTTTTACAGGACATAAGTATCTGCTGGGGCCCCAGGGAACCGGAGGGCTTTACGTCCGGCCGGGGCTTACTTTGGATCCCTATGTACTGGGAGGCACCGGCGTAAAAAGCAATCTGAAGGAAATGCCGGAAGAAATGCCTCTCCATCTGGAGGCAGGAACCGGAAACGAGCCTTCTTACCATGGCCTTCTTGCCGCCTTGCAATGGGCAGAAGAAAATCCTTTGGACCGGGAGAAAACGGAGGAAATCCTTCGGTATCTGAAAAAGGGGCTGAGGGATCTGGGCTGCCGGGTGATCCAGCCGGAACCTCCGGTTACGCCGGTGCTTTCTTTTACAATTCCAGGCTGGCATCCGGGAGAGGTCGGAGATATTTTATCCGGCAGTTATGACATTATCTGCCGGACAGGGCTCCACTGTTCGCCCAGGATCATGGAGAACCTTGGAACGCCCCAGGGGACTATACGCCTGAGTCTGTCCCGTTTTACGAAAAGGGCGGATGCAGACCGGGTACTGGAAGCTGTGGCCGCTATGTGCGGAGACCAGATGGAAGAAACCTGAAAACGGAGGATACATTTTAAAGATGGAATTTAAATGGAAAAAGACAGAAAACTGTTTTGCAGAAGCCAGAACGTATGAATATGAACTTCCTATTACCGGAGAGGAGCTGGCTGCAAGGCTGGAGGGGTTTGAAGTAAAAGAAAACCATCGGTTCCGCCGCCCGGTTTTTTCGGCAAAGAAGGGGGCTCTGGAGGTCAAGGGAATCCTGAAGGAAAAGGTTGTGAAGATCAATTATACAGCAGAAAACTGGGAAGAGGAAAAGAACCGGATGGAGGCCTGGATGAAAAACCAGGAAATTTATATGGAGGAAAAAGGAGAGAGCATCTGCCCGGTATGCCTGAAAGTCCTGCCGGCCCAAAAAGCAGTAAGAGAAGACGGGATCTATCTGGTAAAAGAATGTCCGGAACACGGAAGATTTGAAGCGCTGATCTGGGAAGGAACACAGGAAAGCTACCGGGACTGGGGAAAACATATCCTTCCTTCAGACAGGATTCCCGCCGCCCTTCCTGAAAAGCAGGGATGCCCTCTGGACTGCGGCCTCTGCGAAAACCATCAGCGCCGGGGCTGCTGTGTTCTGCTGGAAGTAACCGGAAGGTGTAATCTTCAGTGCCCGACCTGCTTCGCCGGATCCGGCCCGCAAGGCCGGGATGTACCATTGGAGGAACTGAAAGACCAGATGCAGTATCTCATGGAACAGGGAGGACCTTTTAATCTTCAGATTTCCGGGGGAGAGCCTACGGTCCGGGAAGATCTGGAAGAAATCCTTCGATTTGGGAAAAAACTGGGTTTTACCTTTTTTCAGCTGAACACCAACGGGATCCGTCTGGCAGAAGAACCGGGATATGCAGAGAAGCTGAAAAGAGCAGGACTTTCCTGTGTTTTCCTGCAGTTTGACGGACTGAAAGAGGCCCCATATCAGGTTTTAAGGGGCCGTCCTCTGCTGGAGATCAAAAAGAAAGCCATCGATGCCTGCGAGGCAGCGGGACTGGGAGTCGTGCTGGTTCCGGTCATTGCTCCGGGAGTTAACGAAGACCAGGTTGGGGAAATTCTTTTTTATGCAAGAAGCCGGATGCCTGTGATAAGAGGCGTTCATTTTCAGCCAGTCAGTTATTTCGGACGCTGCAGCGAGTCAAAAGGCAGCTATCGGATAACCATACCGAAAATGCTGAGGCTTCTGGAAGAACAGACAGGAGGCTGGATCCATGCCGGAGATTTTACCGGAGGAGGCGCCACTAATCCTTACTGTACCTTTCAGGCCAACTACCTTAGGCAGAAAGATGGTTCCATGAAACTTCTGGCTCATGGGGAGCCAAGGACTTCCGGCCTGTCGGAACAGGCCCGGGATTTTGTGGCCCGCCAGTGGAGCGGAAACTGCTGCAGGGAAGGTCTTCAGGCCGGAGATGGCTGCTGCGGGGAAGAAAGAACCGGCGAAAGCCGCTGCACAGAGCCGCCTCGGGAAGAAAACTGCTGCTGCGGGGAAGAAACGGGAAGACTGACTCTGGATACTTCTTCTCTGGACAATTTTCTGAGGGAGATCCACAGAAATACGCTGGCGGTTTCCGGTATGCTGTTCCAGGACGCCTGGAATCTGGAACTGGACCGTTTACGCCGGTGTTATATTCTGGAATCAGACAGCCGGTATGGCATGGTGCCTTTCTGCATTTATAATCTGACAGGATCTGACGGGAGGGCTTTGTATAGATGAATATAGCGAAACTGGATTCCTGGGTAAAGGAGAAGGAAGGGATAAAAATCCTGGACCGTCAGGCGATAGAAAGCCTGCAGCTGGAAAAACTGAACCGGCTTCTGGAAAGAGAATACGCCAGGCAGGGATTTTACCGGAACCTGCCCCGGCGCCTGAATTCTCTGAAGGAACTGGAAAACCTGCCCTTTACCACAGAGCAAGACCTGAAAGAACAGGGGAATCGGATGCTTCTGGTCAGCCAGTCAAAGATCGAGAGAGTGAGAAGCTGGGAAACCTCAGGAACCACGGGACCTGCAAAAAGGGTCTTTTATACCGCCCGGGACAATGACCGGACAGTATCCTTTTTTTCGGCAGGACTTTCCGAGCTGATCCATTGGGGGGAAAAGGCCTTGATCGCCATGCCTTTTACGGGAGACAGGGGACTGGGCGAATTGATACAGGAGGCTGTGGAAGGGCTGGGCGCCGTGCCTGTGCCTGCAGGAAACATGAGAAGCTTCGGGGAGATGCTGGAACTTCTGGACAAAGAGAAACCGGAGACGTTTATAGGCCCTCCTGTACTGCTGCTGTCTCTGCTCCGTATGAGGCCAAAGAGCAGTATCAAAAGAGGATTGGTCAGCGGCGACGCCTGTCCCCCGGGAATCATGAAAGCAATCGAAGAGCGTCTGGGTACCAGACTGTACCCCCACTATGGGTCCAGGGAAATGGGACTTGGAGGTGCTGTCACCTGTCCGGCTTTTCAGGGTATGCACCTGCGGGAAAATGATATTATTGGGGAGATTGTAGACGAAAAGGGAAAAGCAGTACCGGAAGGAGAGTGGGGGGAGCTTACAGTGACTCTCATAGAGGCCGGGGCTATGCCTCTGATCCGCTACCGCACAGGGGACATAAGCCGCTTTTTGCCGGGAATCTGTCCCTGCGGCTGCTGCCTGCGGCGGCTGGATTCCGTCAGCAGGATTGGGGAAGGAAGAGAAATGGAAGAACTTGATGACTATATATTCCAGATCCCATGGATCGTGGATTACCGGATATCCAGGAAAGGAGAAATTCTGGAAATAGAGGGGCTGACAACGGAAAAAGGCATAGAGGAAAAAGCCGGAGGCCTGCTTCCCGGAGAGTGGAAAGGGAGAAAACTCAACTGTACCTGGAAATCTGCAGAACCAGAGGATGAGCCCTGCTACCGGGGAAAGCGCAGGATAGAGAACTAAGAGAAGGGACAGAGGCAGGGGGAACGCAGATGAATGAATTTTATTATATTGCCCGGCTGCGTATCAAGCGCAGAGAGGATAAAGGAAATGAATACTTTGGAAGGGGAGTGGCGGATCTGCTTCACGGTGTGGATCAGTTTTCCTCACTGAACCTGGCAGCCCGGCATATGGGAATGGCTTACAGCAAGGCCTGGCGGATCGTACGCCAGGCAGAAGCGGCGCTGGGCATACAGCTGCTGCACCGTATGAGAAAAAACGGTTCCACCCTTACAGCAGAAGGCCGGAAGATGCTTGAAGTTTATGAAGAGGCGGAACAGGCCGCCTGGGCAGCAGCAGATGCAGTGATAGAACGTTATTATGGAGGAACGGGGAATGAACAGGATCAAAGAGGAACTGCTCCAGAACAGGGGAATGCTGGTGACGGACTTTGACGGGACCCTGACCCTCTTCGGCAGTTCCCTTCACGGGGCGGTTCACGTACTGGGGGAAACTTCGGGACTGGCCGCAGGGCGAGACCGGCTTTTTCAGAAAATGGGAAGAGAGATTTTGCATGCTGCAAAGAAGGGGCAGGAGAAGGAAGCTTTGAACAAAAGGGCAGAGAACTGGTGGAAGGAACAGATGGAATTGTATGTGAGAGAGGGCATTGGTGAAGAGATACTAAAAAAGGCGGCAAAGCTGCTGCCTCCCAGGAGAGAAACTCTGGAACTCCTGGAGTTTTGCAGAAAGGAAACTTTGCCGGTCTGGATCGTCTCTGCAGGCTTGGGAAATGTGATCCGCTTCTGGCTGGAGGCACAGGGAATTTGGGAAACGGGGATCCAGGTGCTGGCCAATGAGCTTTATTATGCAGGGGAAAACCCTGTAGGATACGGAGAAATCCTTACTATATGGAATAAAAGAGATAAATTTTTTGCTGTAGCAGCACCAGAAGAAGAACAGAAGTTATTTTTCCTTGGAGATAAAAGAGAAGATCTGAGATGGAGAAAAAATAATGAAGAAAGTTATCTGATCCAAGAAGGAGAAATAGTTAAAATAGAGGAATTTGCTTGAGAAACCCCAAAAAAATTGCTATACTTATTATACAATTTTCGGAGATTTGCCGAATATTTTTTGCTTGCAGGATGAGGGCCGGTATTTTTCTGATAGCTTTAGGAGCAAAGCGTGTAAATCCACGTTTTGTATATAAAATTTCTGAATAAGAAAGGAGAAAGCAAATGAAAAAAAAGGTTTTAGCAGTACTGCTGACAGGCACAATGGCATTGGCCATGGGGGCATGCGGCCAGGGAAGCGGCACAGAGACATCTGAGACCGCCGGAGGAGAAGACGCTGCAGCAGAGGAAACAGACGCTGAAGAAACAGCTTCTGACAGCCAGGAAACGACTGAAGAAGGAGAAGAGGTGGAACTGACTGTATTTGCAGCAGCTTCTCTCACAGAGACTCTTACAGAAATCAGCGAACTCTATAAAGAAGAGCAGCCCAATGTAAGTCTGGTCTTTAACTTTGACTCCTCAGGAACTTTAAAGACCCAGATCCAGGAAGGCGCTGTCTGTGATCTTTTTATTTCTGCAGGACAGACCCAGATGGATCAGATGGACAGTACAGCAGACCCGTCGGTGAACACAGAAGGGCTTGATCTGGTCCTGGAGGACTCCAGGATCGATATTTTGGAAAATAAGGTCGTGCTCTGCGTCAGCGAAAACAGCAGTGTGCCCTTAGAGACATTTGATGATATGGCGGCAGCATTGAAGGAAGGAACAATTCTTCTTGGAATGGGAAACAGCGATGTGCCGGTAGGACAGTATACCCAGAAGATCCTGGAGTATTATGGACTGAATGAAGAAGAACTGGCTGCAAATGGCCGGATCTCTTACGGCAGTAATGTAAAAGAAGTAACCACACAGGTTTCTGAAGGCACCGTTGACTGCGGCGTTATTTATTGCACAGATGCTTACTCTGCAGGGCTTACAGCTTCTGACTATGCTACGCCGGAAATGTGCGGACAGGTGATCTATCCTGCCGCTGTTATGAAGAACAGTCAGTATCAGGAAGAGGCTCAGGCTTTTCTGGATTTCCTTCAGACAGATCCCTGCATGGAAATCTTTGAAGAGGTTGGCTTCTCCAGGGTGACAGAAGGATGATCGATTGGTATCCTTTATGGAACTCTCTGCGGATTGCGGCCATCAGCTGCATGGCTGTATTTTTCCTGGGAATCCCTGCCGCTTACTATATAGCCAGGCTTCCCAGGGCTGTGAAAGGGATTTTAGATGTGATACTGACTCTGCCCATGGTACTTCCTCCTACGGTATGCGGTTATTTTCTGCTGATACTTCTGGGGCCTCAAAGGCCCCTGGGCAGATTTCTGGCCAATTTCGGCATACAGTTTGCCATGACTTGGTATGGAGGTATCGTAGCTTCGGCGGTAGTAGCTTTTCCCCTGATGTACCGGACAGCCAGGGGAGCCTTTGAAAGTTTTGACACTACTCTGGCATATTCCGGGCAGACCCTGGGCCTTTCCAATACCTATATTTTCTGGCGTATCCGGATGCCGGCCTGCCGTCAGGGAATCCTGGCAGGAACGGTCCTGGCTTTTGCCAGGGCTCTGGGAGAGTATGGGGCCACCAGTATGCTGATCGGCTATGTGCCTGGCAGGACTGCCACCATATCTACCACAGTTTATCAGCTTTGGCGGACCAATAATGAGCAGGAAGCCTTTTTCTGGGTCATGGTAAATGTAGTAATCTCAACGGTAATCCTTCTGGCGGTGAATATGCTGGAACGCCAAAACAGAAAGGCAGGTGGCAGGATATGAGCCTTTCCGTTCATATAGAGAAAAAACTGGGCAGCTTCCGACTATCTGTGGATCTGGAACATCCGGGAGGCATCACTGGCCTTTTGGGGGCTTCCGGCTGCGGAAAGAGTATGACTTTGAAGGCCATTGCCGGCATTGAAAAGCCTGACAGAGGAAGGATTGTTTTGGATGACAGAGTGCTTTTTGACAGTGAAAAGAAAATCAATCTGAAACCTCAGGAACGAAGAGTAGGATATCTGTTCCAGAATTATGCGCTGTTTCCCAATATGACCGTGGAGAAGAATATTCTCTGCGGTTTATCCAGGGAGAAGGATAAAGGCATTCGCAGAAAGAAAATGGAAGAAATGCTTGAGAAAATGGACCTTACAGCTCAGAGGAAGCTGTATCCGGGACAGCTCAGCGGAGGACAGCAGCAGAGGACGGCCCTGGCCCGGATCCTGGTCAGTGAGCCGGAGGTGCTTTTGCTGGATGAGCCTTTCAGCGCCTTGGATTCTTATCTGCGGGAGTTGCTTCAGATACAGGTAAAAGACATCCTTGCAGGGTATGGAAAGGATGTGCTGCTGGTAAGCCACAGCCGGGATGAAATCTATTATCTCTGTGGCCGGACAGCAGTTATGAAAAATGGAAAAATCCTGAAGACCGATGATACAAAAAAACTTTTTGCCGACCCGGGAAGCTGGGCAGGAGCAGAGCTGACCGGCTGCAAAAATATTGCTGAGGCCAGAAAGACCGGGGAATATGAGGTGGAAGTTCCAGATTGGGGAATCCGTCTGCGTACAGGAAAACCAGTAAGAGATCATGTGTGCGCCGTGGGCCTCCGGGCTCATTACTTTAACCCCAAAGCCAGGGAAAATATTTTTCCGGTTTCCTATTCATCGGAAAAAGAAGAGCCTTTTGAAATGAGAATATTGTTCCGGTATGCGGGACAAAAAGAAGGGACGCCGGACCTGTGGTGGAGACTGCCTAAGGACAGAAATCCCAGGACCATGCCGGAGAAACTTGGCATTGCGCCCCAGAATGTCCTGCTTCTATATCCGGAGCCACAGGAGGATGATATATGAAATTAATACGGACGGAGGATGCGGTAGGACAGGTGCTCTGCCACGATCTGACTCAGATTATTCCGGGAGTAGTGAAAGGCCCCCGGTTTCGGAAAGGGCATATTGTTGCCCGGGAAGATATTCCCGTACTTCTGAGCATGGGAAAAGACCAGCTTTATGTGTGGGAAAAGGATGATACTGTTTATCACGAAAACGAAGGGGCGGAGATTTTATGCCAGGTATGTCAGGGAGAAAATATGATCCCTTCTGAGGTAAAAGAGGGTAAAATCGAGCTGACTGCAGCCTGTGACGGATTGTTTCTGGTTGACGTGGAAAGACTGAATGCCATTAATGAGATCGACCAGGTAATGATCGCTACCAGGCACAGCAATACTCCGGTGAAAAAAGGGGATAAGCTCCTGGGAACCAGGGTAATCCCTCTGGTGATCAAAAAAGAAAAAATGGAGCTGGTCAAAAAGACTGCAGGGGAAAAACCTCTCTGCCAGCTCTTGCCTTACCGGCTGAAAAAAGCCGGGATCGTGACTACAGGAAACGAAGTATTTTATGGAAGAATCCAGGACAAATTTACTCCTGTGGTGAAGAAAAAGCTGGAACAGTACGGAATACAGGCAGAGGAGCATATTATTGTTGGAGATGAAAAAGAGAAGATCACAGAGGCAATCCTGGAACTGAAAGCCAGAGGCTGCGAGCTTATTATAGCCACAGGAGGCATGAGTGTAGATCCCGACGACCAGACGCCGGGAGCCATAAAGGAAAGCGGCGCTCAGGTGGTCACCTATGGAGCTCCGGTGCTTCCGGGAGCTATGTTCTGTCTGGCTTATTTTCCTGATGGAACTCCGGTCATGGGACTGCCAGGCTGTGTAATGTATGCGAAGACTACGATTTTTGATCTGGTCCTGCCTAAGACTGCGGCTGGAATACAGGTCTCCAGAAAGGATATTACCAGACTTGGAAACGGCGGCCTGTGCCTGGGATGTGAGGAATGCCGCTGGCCGGACTGCGGATTTGGAACGGGCTGATATCACAAAGGAGGGAGACCGGAGATATGTTTGACAAATATGGAAGAGAAATCGATTATATACGGATTTCAGTGACAGACCGCTGTAATCTGAGATGCCTCTATTGTATGCCTGAGGAAGGCGTGTCCATGGTTTCCCATGAAGAAATTCTCAGCTATGACGAAATCGTCACTTTGGCGGAGGTCTTTGCCAGTCTGGGAATCCGGAAGATCAAGCTGACCGGAGGAGAGCCCCTGGTGCGCAGGGACCTTCCCTGGCTGGTAAAAAAGTTAAAGGTACTGCCGGGAATAGAAAAGGTTACTCTGACCACCAACGGTCTGTTTTTGAAGGAAGCTCTGGGAGAACTTGGGGAGGCAGGAATAGACGGGATCAATCTGAGCCTGGATACCCTGAATCCGGAGGTTTTTGCAGAGATTACCAGAAGAAGGGGATTAGATAAGGTTCTGGAGGGATTTTACGAGGCGCTGAAATATCCGGAAATTCCCCTGAAGATCAACTGTGTGCCTCTGGGAAGGGAAGACCAGGAAGTTCTGGAAATAGCAGAACTGGCCAGACACTATCCTGTACATGTGCGTTATATAGAGATGATGCCTATTGGCTTGGGAAGACAGTTCAGGTCAGTGGGAGAAGAAGAGCTGCTTAAACAGCTCCGGGAAAAATATGGGACACCTAGTCCCTGCCAGGAAAAACTGGGTAACGGACCAGCCCATTACTATAGCTTTCCAGGATTTTTTGGAAAAATCGGCTTTATCAGTGCACTGAGCCATAAATTCTGCGGCAGCTGCAACCGGGTACGGCTGACCTCTCAGGGATTTTTAAAAACCTGCCTTCAGTATGAGACAGGGACAGATTTGAGAAAGCTGCTGAGAGAAGGGGCCAGTCAGGAAACTTTGAAAAGGGCTGTGGAACAGGCGGTCAGAGATAAGCCCCAGAGTCACAGATTCGGAGAGAAGGATACTGGGGAAGTGGAGACCCATATGATGTCCCAGATTGGCGGATAGCTCTGGAGGGGCAGTTTACAGTTTTTCATGGAGGTGGAGAAATGGGAAAAGTCATGGCAATCTGTATCAGCGAAAAGAAAGGCACGCAGAAGAGAAATGTCCATGAAGCTTTGTTTATAGAAGATTTTGGGCTGGAAAATGATGCCCATGCAGGTAAATGGCATCGTCAGGTAAGTCTGCTTTCCTACGAAAAGATACAGGACTTCAAGAAAAAGGGAGCCCCTGTGGAAGACGGGGCCTTCGGAGAAAATCTCATTGTCAGCGGTATAGATTTTAAAAATCTTCCTGTAGGCACCCGTTTTCAATCCGGGGATGTGGTGCTGGAGATGACCCAGATCGGGAAGGAATGTCACAGCGGATGTGAGATATACAAGATCATGGGAGACTGCATTATGCCAAGAGAAGGGGTGTTTGCCAGAGTGATCCGGGGCGGGCGGATCCGGGAAGGAGACGAGCTTACGGTTCTGGAATAAAGGAACAATTATAAAAACTCCTAAATATAAGGGCAAAAATAAAGAAAAACCCCTTATATTTAGGAGTTTTATCTTGACAATAATCCGAAATCGTAATATACTCTCTATACTCCGATTTCGGATTATTTCTGCGGGCAACAAAGTCAAAGAGACATGCCTGCATCGGGGCTTTTGATTTTTTGAGGATAAGGAGGAGGATATTTGGAAGCAGGAACAGAGAAACGATATCAGGAATTTATCAGCGCCTCTAAGGAAATAGATGAGGTATACCACATGCTGGCCCTGAAGTTCGGACTTTCCGACAGCGCCATGTGGATACTGTGTACTATGAGGGAGGCAAACAGAGAACTGACCCAGTCGGAAATTGCCCAGGAGATGTCCATGAGCCGGCAGACGGTAAATTCTGCTATTAAAAACCTGGAAAAACAGGGATATCTTCAGCTGGAAGCAGTTTCCGGTGACAGAAGAAACAAGACTCTTTCCTTTACAGAAGAAGGAGAAGCGTTTGCCAAAAAGACTGTGGACCGGGTGCTGAGCCTGGAACACCAGGTTTTCGAAAATCTGGAAGTGGAGGAACAGGAAAAGATTACGCAGATCCTCCGAAAATATACCAGATTTATGAGGGAAGGAGCAGAGAAAATCTGACAATTACGGAAAAGAAAGACATGACAGGAGGATTTTATGAAAACGGTACTGCGGTTTATGAAACCGTATAAAGGATTGTGTTTTTTTACGCTGCTGGTAACCATACTGGATGTGGCAGGAGGACTCTTGATACCCAGACTGACGGCAGATATGGTAAATATGGGAGTGGCAGGAGGCGACTTAAGCTATATGCTGGAAAAAGGCGGTCAGATGATCCTGATCGCTTTTCTTGCCGGCGCCGGCGCTCTGGCAGGCAGCTATCTCTGTGCGGATCTTTCCGCAAAGATTGGCCGGGATATGAGAAATGCAGTATATGACAAATCCCTGGAATTTTCAGAAGAGGATTTCCAGAGATTTGGAACTGGCTCTATGATCACCAGAACCTTAAATGATATCAATGTGATCCAGCAGGCCGTTGTCTGGTGTATCCAGATGGTGATCCCGGTTCCGGTGGTATGCATTATGGGAACCTCTATGGCCTTTGCCGTGGACAGCCAGATGGGACTGCTGCTCATTGGAGTGACAATCCTGATAGTTGTACTGGCTCTGGCTGTGACCAGGAAAGCGTCGGAAATATTTGACCGGCTGCAGCGATTCCTGGACAGGATGAATGTGGTCCTTCGGGAAAACATCACAGGAGTCCGGGTAATACGGGCCTTTCATAAGGAAAAAAGAGAAGAAGGCAGAATGGGGAAAACCTTTGAGGATTATGCAGAGTCTTCTATTCAGGCAAACAGGCTTTTTGCCGGCCTGGACGTAGCAGCTTTCACCGTTATCAATCTGTGTATTGTTCTGATCCTGTGGCTGGGAGGAAACAGAATCGGAAAAGGATTTATGCAGATCGGGGACATTACGGCACTGACGGAATATGCCATTTTAATATTATTTTATATTATCATGGCCCAGATGGTGATCATACTTTTACCCAGGGCCAGAGTCTGCATCCGCCGTATGGAGGAAGTGCTGAAAACAGAGCCGGAAATCCAGGACGCTAAAGACTGCGTCAAAGGGAACTGGGATAATACCCAGGAGGTACTCCGCTTTGAAGACGTAAATTTCCGGTTTTCTGATGCAGAGGAAAACACCTTGAAGAACATCAGCTTCTCCTGCAGAAGGGGAGAAACCACGGCCATTATCGGAAGCACAGGAAGCGGAAAATCCACCATAGCCAGACTGATCCTGAGATTTCATGATGTCAGCCAGGGGAGCATTCTACTGAAAGGACAGGACCTTCGTAACCTTCCCCAGAAAGAACTGCGGCAGGAGATTTCTTATGTGCCTCAGAAAGCCTGGCTTTTTTCCGGGACCATCGGGGAAAATCTGGCCCATGGGAAAGAAAACGCCGGAAAAGAAGAAATGCTCCATGCTCTGGAGATTGCCCAGGCAGACTTTGTAAAAAATCTGCCCCAGGGCCTGGAGACAAGAGCTGCCCAGGGAGGAACGAATTTCTCAGGAGGCCAGAAACAGAGGCTTTGTATTGCCAGAGCCCTGATGAAGGACAGCGACCTTTATATTTTTGACGACAGCTTTTCAGCCCTGGACTTTAAGACAGACAAGGCTCTGAGAGAGGCTTTGAAAGAAGAGACAAAAGAAGCGGCGGTATTGATCATTGCCCAGAGGATCAGCACCATCTTACATGCCAGCCAGATCGTAGTCCTGGATGAGGGCGAAATCGCAGGAACAGGAACCCACGAATATCTGATGGAAAACTGTGACGTTTACAGGGATATTGCCAGATCCCAGATGAAAGGAGGGGAGTAAGTATGGAAGAGAACAATCAGGCCTTATTTGAAGAAGAATTTGAAATGCCCAGCCGTCCGCTGGAGACTTTGAAACGGATGTGGAACTCGGTAGAAGAACAGCATGGACGGCTGCTGGTGGTTTTTGTATCTGTAATATTTTACACCCTGCTTTCTATTTTAGCTCCTGTTTACAGTGCAGGGATCATTGACCTGCTCTGGGAAAAGATACAGGAGGCAGCCAGAGGGGGACAGGCATTTTCAGTGACCTGGGAATCAGGAGGAAAAGAAATCTGTACTCTTCTGGTAATATATGGGGTTACTTCCCTGTTTTACGGCCTTCAGAATTTTTTTATGGCCAGTTTTGCAGAACGCCTCAGCCTGAAGCTGAGGACAGATATCAGTCAGAAACTGGACCGGCTTCCGCTCTCCTACTTTGACGGCCATCAGCCTGGAGAGATCATGAGCCGGGCAGTAAACGATCTGGACAAAAACGCAGAGGCTCTTCAGACGGGACTTCTGAAACTGTTTTCCGCAGTAGGACTTGTGGCAGGCTCTCTCATCATGATGTTCCGCTTTCATGTGGGGCTGACCCTGATCTTTCTGGTGTTTATGGCCTTTTCCCTTCTTTCTACCAAGGTTTTTTCTGCCAAGACACTGGAGTTTGCCGCCAGGCGGCAGCAGTGTGTCAGCCAGGTCACCAGACAAGTGGAAGAGGCATACAGCGGCAGAAATATTATTAAGGCCTTTACCCAGGAAGAAAACAGCTCCAGGGATATGCACCGGGTGAACGAGGAACTGGCTCAGGCCTCCAAATGGGCGGATTTCGTGACCAACGCCATTAACCCCACAATCCGCTTTATCAACCGGCTGGGCCAGGTGGGCATTGCGGTGTTTGCAGGGAAACTTCTGCTGGACGGCGCCCTTACTGTAGGACGGTTCCAGGCCTTTTTCCAGTATGTGTATCAGGCAGGAGAGCCTTTGACAGAAGGGGCTTATATGATAAATTCCATGCAGTCTGCTCTGGCCTGTGTGGAGAGAGTTTACCAGCTCTTAGATGAAGAAGAAATATCACCGGAGCCGGAAAACCCGGAGGCGGTAGAGAAAGCCAGGGGCCTTGTAGAATTTGAAAATGTACGCTTTGGATATTCTCCGGAAAAAATCCTTATGGAAAATATCAGCTTCCAGGCAAAACCGGGACAGAAAATTGCAGTGGTAGGAAGCACCGGCGCAGGCAAGACCACATTGATCAACCTTCTTATGCGATTCTATGAGGTAAATGGAGGCAGGATCCTTCTGGAGGGAGTGGATACCAGAAATCTCACAAGAGGAAACTTGAGAGAAAATTTCGGCATGGTCCTTCAGGATACCTGGCTTTTTCAGGGAACCATCGCAGAGAATATTGCTTACGGAAAACCGGACGCTACCAGAGAAGAAATCGTTGCCGCTGCCAAAGCAGCCAGAGTGGATTTCTTTGTAAGGACACTGCCTAAGGGATATGATACGGTGCTGCAGAATGAAGCGGAGAACATTTCTGTGGGACAGAGACAGCTGCTGACTATAGCGAGAGTCTTTCTCTGCAATCCGCCAATTCTTATACTGGACGAGGCTACTTCCAGCGTAGACACCCGGACAGAGATGGAAATCGGAAAGGCTATGCACAGCCTGATGAAAAACCGGACCAGCTTTGTGATCGCCCACCGGCTTTCTACTATTGTGGACGCAGACCTGATCTTATTCATGGAGAATGGAAACATTATTGAGCAGGGACGGCACAGAGAGCTGTTAGAAAAAGGAGGGGCCTACGCCCAGCTTTATAACAGCCAGTTTGCGTAATCAAAATTTTTTCTCAGATATTGACAGCGCATAAAAAATACAGTACCCTCAGTGGACAAAGGAGTGTTTGACTCTGTATACTGAGGGTAAATATTTTTGTGAAATGAGGTGTAAAAGATGAGTCTTCGGAAATGTGCGTGTATTGATACGTTATACACAGAACTTCCCTGGAAGGAGCGGTTTCAGGCAGCGAAGGAGGATGGATTTGCTGCAGTGGAATTCTGGGATTGGAGGGACAAAGATCTGAAGGATACCAAGGAGGCTGCTGAAAGTGCAGAAATCCTTATCAGCGGATTTAACGGAGATGCAGACTATTCTCTGGTAGATCCGGAACACAGAGAGAAATATCTGGAAGAACTGAAAAAATCCATAGAAGCAGCCAAGAAGGTAGGAGCATTCAGCCTGACTATTCATTCCAACGCACTGGGAGAAGGAGGCGTTGTAGTTGACCATTATGAGGAGCTTTCGGACACAGTTAAGATCTGCTGTATGTATGATGGCTTACTGGCCTGCGCCAGGCTGGCAGAGCAGGAAAATATCAATTTGAACCTGGAAGCCTTGAATATTTCAGTGGACCATGTGGGGAATTTTCTGAGTACTACCAGGATGGGGGCAGAGATCTGCCGGCTGATTGCTTCCCCAAGACTGAAGATTTTATATGATGTGTATCATATGCAGATTAACGAAGGAAACCTTTGCGACACAATCTCTGCCTACGCAGACCAGATGGGGCATATCCATGTGGCAGATGTTCCGGGCCGTCATGAGCCGGGGACCGGAGAAATCCAGTACAAAAAAGTTCTCCGGCATTTAGAAAGCTGTGGCTATAAAGGTCTGGTAGGATATGAACTGTTCCCTCTTACAGATACTAAGTCGGCAGTAAAAGCTATTATGGAAGAATGTTGAGATACTGTTTTACTATATCCCTGGGGAAACTATGGGGCAAAAGTTTCTCCAGGGATATTTTATGACTTTAAATGTCAAAATATATTGTACTTGAGAAAAAACAGTTCTATAATGAGATGAAAATATTATCTCAGATAGGAGAACCCAAAGATGAAAGAAGAAGCAAGAGTATATTTGGAGATGGAATCCAAATACGGAAGTGGACTTGGCTTGAAGAACTCAGAGACAGTTCTTCCCTTAGAAGGCTTACAGAAAGAAGCCGGAAAAGGAGGGAAGACACATGGATAAGGAAAAAATACAAGAGGGAGTAAGGCTTATCCTGGAGGGAATCGGAGAAGACATACATAGAGAAGGGCTTGTGGAGACCCCGGACCGTATTGCAAGAATGTATGAGGAACTGGCAGCAGGATATACAGATGACGCTGCGGTACATTTAAAGAAAAGGTTCCATGTAGACAATAATGACATGGTCATGGAAAAAGACATTCATTTTTATTCTTTTTGCGAGCACCATATGCTGCCTTTTTACGGAACAGCGGCAGTTGCCTACATTCCTGACGGGGAAGTGGTGGGATTGAGCAAAATTGCCCGCACCTTAGAGGTTTTTGCAAAGCGGTTTCAATTACAGGAACGTTTGACTGCGCAGATTGCCGACGTATTTATGGAAGAATTAAAGCCCCATGGCGTCATGGTGCTGATCGAAGCAGAGCATATGTGCATGACTATGCGGGGAATTAAAAAGCCTGGGACTAAAACAGTCACTGCGGTTACAAGGGGTGTTTTCAATGAAGATGAGAAACTCCAGAACCAATTCTATCGTATGCTGGAACGGAGATAATATGGAAAGAGTAAACAGAATATGTGAACATCCTGTATGGAAATGGCATATGGAACGGCTGGCAGAATATGAGAAAGACCGGATATTCTGCAGACATGGAATGGAACATCTGCTGGACGTGGCCAGAATTGCATACATAGAGAATCTGGAAAATAACAGAAGCATCTCCAAAGAAATTATTTATGGGGCGGCCCTTCTTCATGATATCGGGAGATATCTCCAATACACAGAAGGAATCCCCCATGAGAAAGCAGGAGAAAAGCTGGCTTTGGAAATCCTGAAGGACAGCGGCTTTTCCGAAGAAGAGCAGGAAGAAATTCTGGAAGCTGTTTCCCGGCACAGAGATAAGGACACAAAAGACAGCAGCCAGCTTGCCGGGCTGATCTACCGGGCGGATAAGCAGTCCAGGATCTGCTGTTTCTGCAGTGCAGAGCCGGAATGCAACTGGAGTGAAGAAAAGAAAAACAGGCAGATCCGTGTATGAGGAGATAAGGAGAGACATCATGAAAATTGGAAACCGATATTTTGATACAGAACATGAATGTTATATTATGGGCATTTTAAACGTTACCCCGGATTCTTTTTCCGACGGCGGAAAGTGGAATGACATAGATAAGGCCAGAAAACATGTGGCAGATATGATTGAAGAGGGAGCGGCTATCATTGACGTAGGAGGAGAGTCTACCCGTCCGGGCCATACCCAGATTACTATTGAAGAAGAAATCCAAAGGGTGGTTCCTGTTATCCGGATGATAAAGGAAAATTTTAACATTCCGGTATCTATTGACAGTTATAAAAGCCATGTTGTGGAAGCTGCTTTAAAGGCCGGAGCAGATATGGTAAACGATATCTGGGGATTTAAATATGACAGAAGAGTGGCTGAGCTGACAGCACAGTTTCAGGTTCCATGCTGCCTGATGCATAACCGTGATAATACAGATTATAAAGATTTTCTGACAGAAATGTGCCAGGACCTGAGGGAATCTGTGGAAATCGCAAAAGCAGCAGGGGTTCCAGATGAAAACATTATCCTGGACCCGGGAGTGGGATTTGGTAAGACCTATGAACAGAATCTTCAGGCTATAAATCATCTGGAACTGCTGAAGGAAATTGGATATCCGGTACTGCTGGCAACCTCAAGAAAGTCCGTGATCGGACGGGCCCTGGACCTGCCATCGGACCAGAGAGTTGAGGGGACAGTGGTAACAACGGTAATGGGCGTGGAAAAGGGAGCTTCTTTTGTCCGTGTCCATGATGTAAAGGAAAACAAAAGAGCGATACAGATGACCCAGGCTATTCTGAGGGAGCAGTAGAAAATGAAATACGATGAAATACATATAGAAAATCTGGAATTTTATGCCAGGCACGGAGTTTTTCCAGAAGAGACGAAACTGGGACAGAAATTTATAATTTCTCTGGTCATGTATACCAATACCCGGGGGGCTGGGGAAAAGGATGATCTGGAGCTGTCTGTAGACTACGGAGCAGTCAGCCATTTTATTACAGAATATATGCAGAAAAATACCTTTAAGCTTATCGAGGCGGCAGCAGAAAACCTTGCCTGGGAGCTGCTGCTTCGGTATCCTCTGCTGGTAGGGGTGGATCTGGAGCTGAAAAAACCCTGGGCTCCTGTGGGGCTGCCTCTGGAATATGTATCTGTAAAAATCAGCAGATGCTGGCACAAGGCATATCTGGGCCTTGGCTCAAATATGGGAGATAAGAAGGGATATCTGGATTATGCAGTGAAACGGCTGAATGAAGAAAACGGCTGCAAGGTGGAAAAAGTATCCGATTATCTGGTGACAGAGCCTTACGGAGGAGTAGAACAGGATGATTTCCTGAATGCCTGCCTCCTTCTGAAAACCCTTCTTTCTCCGGAGGAGCTTTTAGAAAAGCTTCATGATATTGAGAAAGAGGCACACCGGGAGCGGATCATCCGCTGGGGACCGAGAACCTTAGACTTGGACATTTTATTATACGATGACCTGGTTATGGAAAATGATGAACTTATCATTCCTCATGTAGAAATGCATATGAGAGATTTTGTATTGAAGCCGTTAAGTGAAATCGCCCCCAATGTGCGGCATCCTATTTACAAAAAAACAATTTCCCAGCTTCTGAAGGAACTGGGGTAAGGTTCGGAGTAAAATATAAGTCCGGGACAGACTGATTTTTCAACGCCTGTCCCGGACTTGTATTGTTTATCTTATAGTTACTTAAGCTGAATGGTAAAGGCCTCTCCCACAGGCTGATAATCATTGCTCATCTTTCCGCTGGTCTCCGGGAATTTTACGGCATATGGGGTCAGAGTCAGGCTTTCCGCCTGGTCGTTTACATAGCCGTTGTCTATGGTGCTGACTTCCATACGGCCCTGGCCGTCATGAATGGAACGGGTGATAAATTCCACCGGATTCCCCAGATTGTCTTCTCCTTTCAGGATAACATCGTAGACCGCCTTTTCAGAAGAAAGGGTGAAAAAGATCTTCTGGCCTACTTCACTGGTGGTGTATTTTTCCAGGGATAATGTAGTACCATCAGGCAGGGTAATGTCTTCCTTCAAAGGAATGGTTACGGTATCGGCAAGGAGCTCTGCCCCTGAGGAGGTAAAGGCTATGGTGCCAATCTCTTTGCCGGCTACGGAATAGCGGATTTCCATATCCACAGTGCCGCTGGTATCAACATCGGGAAGGTCGATTTCCATAGTAGATACCAGGTTATAGTCGTCTGCCTGTTCAATGCCGCCGCTGGCTCCGCTGGAAGCCATTTTGCCGTTGATAAATACCATGGCATCGGCGGTATACTTCATTTGTTTCTCTACAGTGTCCATCTTTTCGGAAGTGGTCAGCGTATCGGTAATGTACATCATATTTTCATCCAGTATCACTTCGTTTAAAGTTACAGTGAACCCGTCTTTGGACACGGACTCTCCGACTACTGTAGTATAGGGGGACAGATCTGCGGAAATCCCCAGGAGCTGTCCCAGATTATAGGTGACAGATTTTACTGCAGCGTAAGCTGTGATTCTGACCGATGGAAGGGAACCGACGCCAATCAGGACAACTGCAGCCGCAGCGGCAGCTGCATATTTTCTCCATCGGTGTTTTCCGGCGGCTTTTCTGTCTGAAGAAGTGGAAATCCTCTTTTTGTTAAAAGCTTTTTTCCAGTTTTTTACGTCTTCTTGGGTTGCCTGAGCAGCTGGGTAGGACTCCGGACTGCTGTCAATATCGTTTAATAAATCGTAGATGGATTCTTTCATAGGTCAGTCTCCTTTCTGGACTCTTCCGGGAAATAATTTTCGGATCTTTCGCTTTCCACGGGACAGATGGTTGTAGATCATCGGCCTGGACATACCTGTGTCCCGGCTGATTTCTTCCATATCCTGTTCTTCTACATAAAGGCGGAGGAATAAGTCTTTATCCTGGGGCTTCAGGCAGTCCAGCATCTGCTGGGTCTCCCGGGAAATTTCTTCTTCAATGGCCTGAAGGGCCGTATCCTCCTGGGCAGCTGTGGCAGGCAGATTTTCCTCCCAGCTATGCTCCATAAGATGGTGGGAATATCTTCTCAGACAGTCCAGAGCCTTCAGTCTGGCTACCCCTGCGATCCAGTTGGCGAAAGGGTTTTTCTCCGGCCTGTAGGAAGCGATGTTTTCCCAGACTGCGAAGAACACTTCATTGATACAGTCTTCCTCATATTGGGTCAGACTTCCGATATGCCGGTGTATCACAGAACGGACAAGACCGCCGTAGTGGAGCATACAGTATTCCAGGGCTTTTTCATTCCCAAGACTTATCTCCTTTATAAAATTTTGTTCCGTTATTTTCATAAACTCTCCTTCTGGCTCAAGTATGCATACAAGATCCGGCAGAATGGTCTGCCGGCGCCATATGAAAATAGTATAGCGTAAAACACATCTGATGGTTATACCTTATATTCGTAAAAAAAGAGGGAAATCTATCCGTTTTCAACAGAAAATAGAAAAATAATTAATTCCGGGCCAGAAAATCCGGATTTTGTCCAGAACGGTTACAAAAACGAAAATAGGAGATGTAACCGTACCATTGAGTCCGAGAGTACGGTTACATAAGAGAAATTCGCAGACATGACCGTACCAGGGCAGAAGTACGGTTATGGGAGAACAGGACCATGGTTTAAAGGCCTTTTTTCGGCTTTGGGAGTCTTTCCAGATAGGTATCCAGAACTTTGGTACGTTTCAGAGCAGTTACAAGTACCAGGGCAATGAGAGTTCCTCCAAAGCTGGACACAAAGAAGGGAAGAACAAAAGCAAACACAGCACAGGAGTCTCCCATAAGGAGTATAGCTATTGGATAGCTTAAAATTCCGCCGATGACAGAAGTGCCAAAGAGTTCTCCCAGGTATGCCATGGGAAGTTTCCGAGTATAGTGGTAGAGCAGGCCGCAGAGCAGGGCGCCGCACATGGAACCAGGAAATGCCAGAAGAGTTCCGGTTCCCATGAGATTTCTCAGAAGACTTGTGACAAAAGCCATTCCCACAGCATACCAGGGACCTAAGAAGACTCCGCCCAGTATATTGATGAAATGCTGGACTGGGGCACACCTGGAAGCTCCTACAGGAATGGACAGAGGGGAGCATACAATTCCCACCGCAACAAGGATGCCTGCCAGGGCAAGCTTGCGGACATTTGCACTTTTCATATTGATCAAAACCTTTCATTAAAAAAATTTCTCCAGGCCTTATTGTATCACAGAGCAAAGAAAATTTGAAAAAAATCTGTGAGCTTTTTTATCTGGTATTCCAGTTTTTCAAAAACAACCTTAAAATAAGAATTCCTGCCCGGGGCTAAGTCAGCTATGACCACCGGGTTTTTCCAACATATTATGAGATTGAGGGCAAAACTATCTGCTCTCTTATCATAATATGGAGGTAATGTTATGGGCATAACAAATGCGAATAAAGAAATAGATGTTTCCAAAATAGACTGCGATGGAATCGTGAAAGTAACTCTGGGGCTCTCTGCAGCACCGGATATTTCTTCCAATCCCACAGACATTGTTCTGGTGCTGGATCGTTCCGGGAGCATGACGGGAAGTCCCCTTGCCAATATGAAAGAAGGGGCAAAGACTTTTATAGATATTATTGATGAGTCTACGGACAGCTCCCAGGATGGAAATATCGGCTCCGGGAGCCATATCGGTATTGTAAGCTTTGCCAGCGTTGCCGTGGCTGACACGGGGCTTATTACTTCAACAGAGGATTTAAAAAATGCTGTGGACGGACTTATTGCCGGGGGAGCAACCAACCATGCAGACGCTTTTTCCAAGGCTATCCAGCTTTTCGATCCCGCCTCCTCCAATGCCAGGGTGATCATTATGTTTACAGATGGAAAAACCACAGCCGGAGCTCCTCCAGCCCCTGTGGCGGCAGAAGCCAGGGATGCAGGAATCGTCATCTACTGTATCGGACTTCTGGGGGACGATGGAATAGACGTGGAAGTGCTTAACGACTGGGCCACTGACCCGGATGCATCTCATGTGGCAGTGACTCCGGATGATGAAGAACTGGAGGATTTATTTGCAGATTTAGCGGCTGACATTTCAAAACCCGGGGCCCTTGATATTGTTATTGACGAGGAAGTGAACCCAGATTTCAGCATCGTGAGCATCAATCCTCCCAGCAAAGGTACCGCTGAGATGGTAAATTCCACCACACTTCAGTGGAAAATTTCTGAACTGGGGGTTTCCGGAAATGAGGGAGCTTCCCTGGAGTTCTTTATTAAGCATATAGGCCAGACCTCGGGGAAAAAACTTGTGAATGCTTCTATTACCTATTCCGATAAAGATGGAAATAAGGTGATTTTCCCGGAACCTTATGTGACTGTAGACTGCGAGAAGCCGGTGACCCCGGAGAAATGCCCACGCCCCATAGACTTTAAAGTGGAAGGATGTAAGGACTTTGCTGTGATAGATCTGGGGGATGTATATCTGGAATCCCAGGGAAGAATACTGGAACTTAACCTCACCATTAAGAATGTGTGCCCGGATAAAAGAGTGGCTCTGGGGATTATCCTTACAGAAGTTGACTGCTATGGAAAGGAGTACCAGAGAGGCCTGAAAACCATGACAATTCCTGCCCACCACTATCCTGGATGCCGGGATATTCAGGTAAAATGCGTTAAATTTGTGGTTCCGGATGACATAAATGTATGCGGAGGAACTCCAGGGACAATGTGCGGAGAAAGAAAATTTAAGGCTCAGGTAATCGCTAATACCATTGATACAGACTTCAGATGCTGTGAGTCTGTAGTCAACATCTAGATTTGATAAAGGAGGGGTACCCCAGGTCAGAAATGACTTGGGGTACCCCTGATTAAAAACTGGAAGAAAAATAATCTTTATACAAATTTTTGAGCAGCCTATATCAAGATAATTCTATCCTCTTTTTTAACAGTGACTTGCTCTTGATTTTCTGTGTAAATATCTATAGTTTTTGATTTTCTCAATTTTTCTACGAAGAAAGTTCTGGGGATGTAATAATTTTCATGTGAATCCCAATCTATGCCTAAGTGGATAACAGCATTATCATATGTGCTGTAAAACAGCAGTTCACAGTCGATATTTGTAGGCGGTTTCACTTTATTTTTATTATAGTTTACAGCTAATGGATTCTCTAACAATGAAGGAAGCAGATAAAAATAGACATATTTTGCCTTAACATTATTAAACTGCTTTTTATTTAATTGCTTTAACTGTTTTATGTCTATCAATCCATTTTTAATATTATTCCATCCATCTTCACCCCGGTAATTATGTAAATCGGAATATTTTACAGAGCGTTTGGCAATAGACTCTACTCCCAATAAAAGGCAAAAATTACGAGTATTAAATGCTAACTTGATTTTGCGGGAACTGTTATTTGCAGTGACAGTATATGTGAAAATGAAGGGATATAAGAACATTTCGTAGAATTCTCTCAAGACTTCCAGAGTGATGTCGTTTATCTTTGGTTTTATAGTAAGATTATTTAAATCGGTAGCACTATACATTTGACCTCCGAAATAAGATAAAAGACGTGGGACAAGTGACCTGTTCTTCTGAAAAAGAAAGGGTTCTGCACTGACCAGAACCCTTCCACGCAGCTAAATTTATTCTGCTCATATTTAAACTCTCCGCAGCAGAGAAGAACAGCGGAACTTAACTGTTAATCATATTATAAACGTCTGTTTTGAGCATGTCAATAACTTTGATTCTAAGCTGAAAGTTTATGACAGATTGTTTCGAACAGAGGGCAGGCTGAAATTTCTGGAAAGTCTGAGTGAAAATGTAATAATTGACATTACAATAGCTGCCAGTTAAAATAAAATACAAAGAGAGGAGATAACCATGCAGATTTCAAGCAGATTTACGATTGCCATACATATGCTTACATGTATGGAAAATTTTAAGGATGAATATAAGATAACCAGTGACTTCCTGGCTTCCAGCATTAATGTGAACCCTGTGATCATCCGCAGGATCTTGTCACAGCTGAAAGAGAAAGGCCTCATCGAAGTAAAGAGAGGAACCGGAGGCGCCGCTGTGGTAAAGCCTCTGGAAGAGATTACTTTTCTGGATGTATATCAGGCAGTAGAATGCATAGAGGAAAATACGCTGTTCCATTTTCATGAAAATCCTAATATGAACTGTCCTGTGGGAAAGAATATCCATAACATCCTGGATGATAAGCTGCTCAGAGTCCAGGAAGCTATGGAAAAAGAGCTGAAGGCCATTACTCTGGCAGATGTGATGAAGGACCTGAATAAATATGTATAATTAACAATTCAGAAACAAAAGTTAAACATTACAGCAACAGAAAGAAGTTATCCTGTTTGTCAGAGACAGAGAAAAGGAGGAAAAGAAGATGGTACACATCCTCGTGGTGGAAGATGATGAGAAACTGAACCGGATTGTCTGTACTTATCTGAATGACAGTGGTTTTCAGGCGAAGGGCTGTCTGAATGCCAGGGAGGCTTATGATGAAATGTACAATCAGCTTTACGACCTGATCATTTCAGACATTATGATGCCGGAAATTGATGGATTCGAATTTGCCCGAACGGTGCGGAAGGTGAACCAGAGAATCCCCATTCTCTTCATGTCTGCCAAGGATGATCTTCCTTCCAAGCAGAAAGGATTCCAGTTGGGAATCGACGATTATATGGTAAAGCCTGTGGAACTGGATGAACTTGTCCTTCGGGTACGAGCCCTTCTGCGCCGGGCCAATATCGAGCTGGAGAGAAAGATCACAGTGGGAAACCTGGTGCTGGACGCCGATGGAATGAGTGCAGAAGTAGATGGAGAGGAAATCAGTCTGACTACCAGAGAATTCTATATTATATATAAGCTTCTTTCTTATCCGAAAAAGACTTTTTCCAGAGCTCAGCTAATGGATGAATTCTGGGATCTGGACAGCGATACCAGTTTAAGAGCGGTGGATGTATATATGACAAAACTGAGAAATAAGCTGTCTGGCTGTGATGGATTTAAGCTGGTGACGGTACGGGGACTGGGATATAAGGCGGTGCTCCAATGACCAGGAAAGATAAAACCGGGAAACGGATCATTAAGGACAGCCTTTTTCCAGTGTCTCTTTTCGCTATCTATCTGGGAGTCCTGCTTCTGATGTCAGGAATCCATCAGGGACTGGTAGTGCTTATGAACGCTCTTGCATTGAACAGCTTCATTCAGCCCCTTATTCCTACCATATACTGGAGCGCTGTGGCGGTAGGTCTGACCTTCTTTACAAGGAAGAAAATAAAGGATACTTACGAGGCACCTCTTCACAGGCTGGCAGAAGCTACCGAGCAGGTAGCCGGAGGGGATTTTTCTGTGTATGTTCCCACAGTTCACACCTCTGATAAACTGGATTATCTGGATGTGATGATTTTGGACTTTAACAAGATGGTGGAAGAACTGGGAAGCGTAGAGACCTTGAAGACAGATTTTGTTTCCAATGTTTCCCATGAGATGAAGACCCCTATTGCCATTATCAAAAATTATGCGGAACTGCTCCAGATGAAAAATGTAAGTGAAGAAGAAAAGCTGGAATATGCAGAAAATATTCGAGAGGCCGCAGGAAAGCTGTCTGCACTGATCAGCAATATCCTGAAGCTGAACAAGCTGGAGAACCAGCGGATCGACCCGGAGATTGAGAGCTACGACCTATGCGGTCAGCTGGAAGAATGCATCCTGCAGTACGAAGAACTATGGGATGAGAAGGAACTGGAGCTGGAAGTAGATATAGAGGAAGGGGCTGTAATACAGGCAGACCCCAGTCTTATGGAACTGGTGTGGAATAACCTGATTTCCAATGCCATTAAGTTTACGGAACCGGGAGGAAAAGTAACCATACGTCAGACTGGAACCAGTGATCATGTGGAGGTGTCTGTCTCAGACACTGGCTGCGGCATGAGCAGAGAAAGCGTCCGGCATATATTTGACAAATTTTACCAGGGAGATACTTCCCATTCAAAAGAAGGAAACGGACTTGGCCTGGCTCTGGTAAGGCGAATCCTGGATTTGATGAATGGAGAGATCCAGGTCATCAGTGAAAAGGGAAAAGGGAGTACCTTTACAGTAAAGCTTCCCAGACAGAAGGAAGGAAAAGCGGGCATTGGAGGTTGATAAATGTTGGAGAATGAGAGTAGAAGACATAGGGACTTTTTAGGATATGAATATAAAGAAGTATCAGCGGAGCCAGGGCAGATTTCTTTTCTTATAGACGGATACGAAAATTTCGGCTGGGAAGTGGATGAGAATGCGGTGCAGTATGGAAATGACAGATACCCAGAGAAGACAGGGGCTCCCCACCAAAGAAAAATAATGCTGCGATTGAAGAGAAACAGGAAAATCGTCAATAAAATGGAGCTTACGAGACTTCAGAGAAACTTTGAGGCCTGTGTGGCAGAAATCAAGAACCTGGAGAAAGAAAAGACTTCCCGTCCTGGGATACAGGCGCTGTCTGTGGGAATCATAGGAACTGCCTTTATGGCCGGCTCCACTTTTGCCGTAACAGCAGATCCTCCTCTGATACTGTTATGCATTATTTTGGCTGTTCCGGGATTTCTGGGCTGGATATTTCCCTTTTTTCTGTATAAATGGGGAGTCAGAAAACAGACAGAAAAGATGAATCTTCTCATAGAAGCGAAATATGATGAGATTTATGAAATCTGTGAAAAAGGGAATAAGCTGCTGAATTAAAAGAAATATAAAGACATGAATAGCGGTAAGCCGCCTCTTTTCGATGGAATTAGAATTTTTACATAAAGTCTGCGGAAAGAGGCGGCTTTTGTGTATACAAATAAAAGCCGGTAAGTTATAATGAAAAAAACAAGTTGGTTTATATTTTACTGCTCGGGGAGGAGACAATGGGGGAGAAAAGACTGAAGGCGGGAAAAATTTTACTGCTGTCTGTAAAAATCGCAATAGGAGCCAGTCTGGCTATTTACATAGCAGAATACCTTCAGCTGGAGTATGCTGCTTCTGCGGGGATCATTACCCTTCTGTCTGTTTTGACCACAAAGTGGGGAACACTGAAACTTTCTCTTCTGCGTATTCTTACATTTCTCATAACTGCAGCAGGATGCTGGCTGATTCTTCAGTACGTCCGGGGAGACTGGATAGGATTTGGAATTTTTCTTTTTTTCATGGTAGGGCTTTGTGAACTGACCGGTCTTAGAAATACCCTTTCGGTAAACGCAGTTATTGCTACCCATATTCTGGCGGCCCAGGATTTTTCGGTGGACTTTTTTCTCAATGAATTTTTTCTGGTGCTGATTGGAGTTGGCCTGGCTTTCGTTCTGAATCTTTTCAACGGGAATAGGGCTCACAAAAAAATGCTTATAAAAAATATGCGCTATACGGAGCAGCAGCTTCAGATAATCCTGGAAAGACTGGCGGGCTACCTGAGGAGAGAGGAAACTGTGGGAAGCATATGGGCGGATATTATCCGTTTGGAGGATAAACTGAAATTTTTTATTGAACAGGCTTATGAGTATCAGAACAATACCTGGCATTTTCATCCAGCTTATTACATTGATTATTTTGAGATGAGAGAAAAACAGTATGGGATTTTGCATAATCTCCACTATGAGATTAAAAAGATAAGGAATATGCCGGAACAGGCGGAAGTAGTAGCAGAATACATCCTTTACATGAAAGAACACGTAACAGAAATGAATAATCCAAAAGTTCAGCTGGAACGCCTCCACCAGGTTCTGGCAGATATGGAAAAGACCCCTTTGCCTGAAAACTGGGAGGAATTTGAAGGAAAAGCAAAAGTATATCATATTATGATGGATTTGGAAGAATTTCTGATATATAAGAAAAGATTTGTAGAATCACTTGATGAGAAGAAATTGAGGATTTACTGGAATAAAGAAAACGCAGGGAGTTAAACCTGCGTTTTCTTTATTCCAGTGTATTTACCCAAGCTGCCAGAGCCTCTTTCGTTGGGGCGCCGTTGAGAAGCTTTCCTGGCTTCCAGTTTATAGATGGATATTGCTGACGGAGTTTTTTCTCGCAATTTTCCACACCGCTGCTGCCGGAAGTAGCGAAAGGAATTACAGTTTTTCCGGCAAAGTCACAGGACTCTAAGAATGTATTAATGATAGTAGGGGCTACATACCACCATACAGGAAAACCAAGGAAGATCACGTCATAACTGCTGGCATCCAGATCCTCTTTCATGATCTCCGGGCGAGAAGAAGGATCGTTCATCTCCAAAGAGCTGCGGCTTTTTTTATTCATCCAGTCCAGATCTGCAGCAGTATAGGGAATAGCCGGCTGGATTTTATACAGATCAGCCTCTGCGGCCTGAGCCAGATTCTTTGCTACAGCTTCCGTTACGCCGCTTGCAGAAAAATACGCTACTAATTTTTTACTCATGTCTGTTCCTCCAATCTTATATTTTGTCTTTTTCTTTCTATTATAGGAGCAGGAATGGGAAAAGTCTAATGCTTATATGGTATTGAAGAAAATGCCTTTCACGTACAGAAATCCTTTTTGGGGAAATTCTGTTGAGACATTTCTATATTTGTTTCGAAATCTTATATTCTTTAGCTAAACAAGTGATACACTGCCGGGCCTCTTTGTATTATACTGTAAGCAGAGAACAATCCAACAGGAGCTTCCTGTATAATACAAATATAGGGAATTCCACGAAAGGTGGTTGAGAAAAAAAGATACCTCAGAGTAAAATAAGATTTGCTGACTTTGCTGGTTAGTACAAATCCTATAG
>NZ_NFIF01000028.1:0-35321 GCF_002161645.1 Blautia sp. An46
CTGAAAATGGTAGAAATTTTTCGACCTAATCTGTCTATGAAAAAGAAACGATTTGTGATCAGCATGAATCCGGAAGAGTTTTTGGAGCAGGTTTTGAATTTTTAAAAAGTCAATTTTTTAAATGAGGGAGGAAAAAGATTCATGCGTACGTCGTGAGGGGAAGGGGGAGCTGGATTGACTTACATATTATATTTTGCTAGAATGTCTTCGGAGGTTTTGCAATGAATTACATTGTGTTTGACTTAGAGTGGAATCAATGCCCCTATGGAAAAGAAAGAGAGAACAAAAAGCTTCCCTTTGAGATCATAGAGATAGGAGCTTTAAAATTAGATGAAAATCGGAATTATGTAGATTCTTTTCATCAGGTAATAAAACCGGTTGTCTATAAAAAACTGCATTATCGTACTAAGGAAATCCTGGATATTAAAGGCTCAGACCTGGAACAGGGGCTCCCTTTTACGGAGGCGGTAAAAAATTTTATGAAATGGTGCGGTCCCAAAGCAAAGTTCTGCACATGGGGTTCCACAGATCTGGTGGAACTTCAGAGAAACATGAAGTACTATCATATGCTGAACTTGCTTAAGGGGCCGATTTTTTATTATGATATACAGAAACTTTTCGGTCTGGTATATGAGGGGCAGCGTACGGCCAGATCCCTGGAAAGCGCTATCGATTACCTGGATATGAAAAAAGACGGGCAGTTTCACAGAGCCCTGAACGATGCATATTACACAGCTGAGATTTTTAGGGATATACCTGAGGGAGAAGCCCAGAAGTACTATTCTATCGACTGCTATCAGAATCCCAAAGGAAGACGAGACCAGATTTATACGGTATTCCCGGAATATTCCAAATTTATATCCAGAGAATTTCCTTCCAAGGAAGAGGCTATGAAAGACCGGGATGTTACCAGGACCAGATGTTTTATCTGCGGCAAGACGGCAAAGAAGAAGATACGCTGGTTTTCCGTGAATACAAAGGCTCATATGTGTCTGGCTTTCTGCCCGGAACACGGCTATTTCAAGGGGAAGGCAAGACTGAAGAAGACGGATGAAGGAAAGTATTATGTGGTAAAAACACTGAAGAAAATTGAGCAGGAGGAAGCTGAGCATATCAGAGAGAAGAGAGATACGCTCAGAAAAAAACGCCGTCAGCGAAGACATCAGGAAAAATAATAGAATTTACGAAGGAGGATTATCAGGCTTTTATGGAAGCGCAGGAAAAACAAGAAGAAAATAAGATGGGTGTCATGCCGGTAAACCGGCTTCTGATCACCATGTCTGTGCCGATGATGATATCTATGCTGGTACAGGCTCTATATAATATCGTAGACAGTATGTTTGTTGCTCAATTAAATGAAAATGCTCTGACAGCAGTTTCTCTGGCCTTTCCTATCCAGAATCTTATGATTTCTGTGGGAGTGGGAACTGGTGTAGGTATTAACGCCCTTTTGTCCAGAAGTCTGGGAGAAAAGGAGTATGACAGGGCCAATAAAACTGCCAATCATGGACTATTGCTGGCTTTTTTAAGCTATGTGGTTTTCGCTGTGGCAGGGCTTCTGGGCAGCGGATTTTTCATGGAGGTTCAGACTGCAGATCCACAGATCATAGCTTACGGCACGGACTATCTCCGCATTTGTACGATCATGTCTTTCGGAATGTTCTTTCAGATTACTTTAGAAAGACTGCTGCAATCTACAGGAAAAACAATCTACACTATGTGGACCCAGATGCTGGGAGCGATCATCAATATCATTATGGATCCTATTATGATCTTTGGCCTGTTTGGATTTCCCAGAATGGAGGTGGCAGGAGCCGCCCTGGCTACAGTTCTGGGACAGATTATTGCAAGCATTGTAGCACTTGTAGTAAACAGAAAGAAAAACCGGGAGCTTCATCTTACCTTCCGGGGATTCCGCGTTTCAAAACAGATCATCCGGAGCATCTATGCAGTGGGTGTGCCGTCTATAGTTATGTCTTCCATCAGTTCAGTGATGACTTTTGGTATGAATAAGATTTTGATCGCCTTTTCTTCTACGGCTACAGCTGTATTCGGTGTTTACTTTAAGCTCCAGAGCTTTGTATTTATGCCAGTCTTTGGCTTGAATAACGGCATGGTGCCCATCGTGGCTTTTAATTACGGAGCAAAGAAGAAAGAGAGGATTAAAAGAACAGTATTTCTTGCCTCCTGTTATGCTACAGGGATCATGCTGCTGGGCATTGCTGTATTCCAGCTGTTTCCGGCCCAGCTTCTGGCAATCTTTAATGCTTCGGAAAATATGGTTCAAATAGGAACTATCGCTCTGCGGCTTATCAGCCTGAGCTTTGTGTTTGCAGGATTTAATATCGTATCCTCTTCTCTGTTCCAGGCCTTGTCCCATGGCATGCTCAGTCTGTGGATGTCTCTGGTGAGACAGCTTTGTGTACTGCTCCCGGCAGGGTATATCCTGTCAAAAATAGGCGGACTGGATGCCGTGTGGTGGGCATTTCCCTTTGCGGAAATTTTTTCTCTGATTCTCAGCCTGGGGTTCAGAAGGTATATTTACCGAAAAGAAATTGATCCTTTAGAGGAGGATTAATAGAGCGGCGTCTCAAAATATTTTTTTCTATATTCTTTTGGAGTGCAGGAATACAGCTCTTTGAAGATTCTGTTAAAGGTCTGCTGGCTGTGATACCCGCACTCCATTGCTATATTGGTGATATTTAAGTCAGTATTGATCAGCAGATATACAGCGTAATCAATTCTGAGAGAATTAATATAATGAAGAAAGCTGACTTTCAGCACATTGGAAAAAATCCGGGAAACCGCATATTTTCCTATACCAAAGGCTGCTGCAACGCTGGCAAGAGAAATATCTTCTGTAAAGTGCTGAGAAATGTAGGCAAGGATATCACTGGTCAGATCTTGGGGCATATACTCCTGATAATCTGCCAGAGAAAGGTAAGGGAAGACACGAATTAGCAGCAATGTAACTAGACTGCTAACAAGTTCGGGGGGGGGGTGTGGGAAGTGCCATAATGTGACGCCTCAAAAAGCCGGTGTTCTGCATACAGCACATCCTCATGGATCTGAGACTTGTGAAGAACAGGATTCTTAGGATATTTCCCTAACAATTGAGTTTTTAGCATGGGCAGCAAATCTACATAACAATTCATAATATGAAGCTGGGTATTTCCAATGGTGGACAGAGTATGATAGTCATGAGGGATATTAGGGAAGACCACAGCAATTTCGCCAGTTTCTATCTGATACTTTTCTGTTCCTATCTGCATTTCTGTTATTCCCTTAACAGCATGTACTACTTCAATATATGGATGAACGTGAAGCGGATATTGCAGCGGATTCGTTTCATTTACGATAAAAAAGAACTTTCTTTACTTTCATAGAACATTTTGCCATATCTCCCTTGCAATAATTGTGTGTTATTTCGACTTAATTAGGAATTATTATACGATAGTATTTGTTATAATGTCAAATAACAGAGGAAAACAAGTGAAAAACTTGTACCTAATGAATAAAAGACTTCCGGTGCGCGCAGGAGAAGTGTTTTAGACATGTGCAGATTGTACAGATATATTAAAGGTTTTGGAAAGGAGATACAATATGCAAAAAAAATATTTAAAAGCAGTCAGTGCATTAATGTGTACGGCTATGTGCGTTTCTCTGGCAGCATGTGGTTCCGGCGGAGGCTCTGATGAAGGCGGATCTGGTTCCGGAACATCAGGAAGCGGCGGATTGGAGATCGCTTATAACCTGACTACAGACGATTTTTCCGTGTTTGAGGATATCATCAATGATTTTTCAGAGGAGACCGGCATTGATGTAACCATTTATAATGGAGGCGATGATTATGAGTCTGCTATGAAAACTCGTATGTCCTCCGGGGATCTTCCAGATATGTGGGTTACCCATGGATGGAGTCTGATCCGTTACAGTGAATATATGATGGATCTTAGCGATCAGGAATGGGTAAGCAATATTGATCCAGGTTTGAAAGAAGTTATTACAAATGATAACGGAGAGCTGTTTATTCTGCCTATTACTCAGGCTGTAGCAGCTATTATGTATAACAAAGATGTACTTACTCAGGCTGGCGTAGATGCTACCCAGATCAGAACCTGGGATGACTTTGCAGCAGCATGCCAGTCTGTTCTTGACAATACAGACGCAGCGCCTATCACC
Source organism: Blautia sp. An46 (assembly GCF_002161645.1). Lineage (NCBI taxonomy): Bacteria > Bacillati > Bacillota > Clostridia > Lachnospirales > Lachnospiraceae > Blautia > Blautia sp. An46. Next base: position 4,183 of record NZ_NFIF01000028.1, read on the forward strand.
GGTTTTTAATAAAACAAACCAGGTGGCGGATATACTGGGAGCTGGTTTTCTCTGGCTTATATGCTCAGTGCCGGTGGTAACTATCGGGCCGGCTACGGCAGCTTTGTACTATACAGTAGTAAAGGTTGTCCGAAGAAACCGGGAAACTGTGGTAAAATCTTTTTTTCACTCTTTTAAAAACAACCTGGGACAGGGAATAATCCTTACGATTCTATATCTGCTTTACGGAGCGGCCATTGGACTTTACATCCTGGCCGCGCTGGAGGGCAGGATACAGATGAATCCATACATCATCTGTACTCTGGGCATTATTCTGGCATGTCCCTTTTTGTTTACCATAGTTTATATATTTCCAGTAATCTCCCGTTTCCAGGCAGGTTTGATCAGACAGATCCAATATGCACTTTATATGTCCATCAGGCATTTCCCCAGTACAATAGCGTTGCTGGTTTTACTGGCTTTTATGGCTGTTCTGATTTATTTTGTGCCTTTTCTTATGGCAATCCTGCCGGGATTTTATGCTTATCTGGGGTCCTTCTTTATTGAAAGGATTTTTAAGAAATACTTAGCAGAAGAAATAAAAAAATACAAAGACCCAACAGACCTTCCGTGGTACTTGGAGTAAAGGAGGAAAAATGACAAGAGAGATTAGGATTGAAGAAAATGGTTTGCGAGTAAAATTTCTGATCTGTGAGAACGGAGTAGTTGAACTTCAGGATTTTTCTTCTTCTCAGGTCCCTGAAAAAGCCAGGAGTGTAGAAAGAAAAAAGAGCGATCCGGAAAACTATCATCCTGTAATGGAAGTGCAGATCAGCGGAAAAACTACCAGGGGAATGCATGGATATAAACATAATCTCAGCAGTGCTTCCCTGGATTTCCGATATACCGGACATTATTTCGAGGAAAGAGAAAAAGGCAGGGAACTTATTATTTCAATGGCAACAGACTATGGGCTGAAAGGAACTTACCATATGCGGTTTTTTGAGGGGATTCCTGTAGTCCAGACCTGGAGCTGCCTGGAGAATCAGGGAACAGAAGACTTGGGGCTTGAATATGTTTCCTCCTTTATTTATCAGGGGATCAGTGGAAATGGTGAGAAGCCCTACTATGAGAAAACGGAGATTTATGTACCCAGAAACAGCTGGTCCTGTGAGGCTCAGTGGGAAAAGAAAGACATCAGAACAGTCAATCTTTCCGGTATGCCGGTAGATGGCTTTAATACACCGGGATTTGGAATTAACCGTTACTGTTACAGCGGCAGAGGTTCCTGGTCTTCCTGTGAATATCTTCCTATGGGATTTGCCCGCGATACAGAAACGGAAGAAACTTATTGCTTTCAGATTGAGCACTCCGGTCAGTGGCATGTGGAATACGGCTCTGATTTAGAAGGAAAATTATATCTGGCTTTAAGCGGTCCCACAGAGGCGGAGCAGGGATGGTGGAAGAATCTGAAGCCAGGAGAGTCTTTTGCTACAGTTCCGGTGGCCTTTGGAGCAGCAAAGGGGGATGTCAGCCAGGGCGCTGCAGCGCTTACTCAGTACCGCAGAGTAGTTCGAAGAAAAAATGAAGATGATGAGAAACTGTATGTGGTATTTAACGATTATATGAACTGTCTTATGGGAGACCCTACCGATGAAAGGGAAAGAGCCATTATAGATAAGGCTGCGGAAATGGGCTGTGAATACTACTGCCTGGACTGCGGCTGGTATGACAAAGGCTACTGGTGGGACAGAGTAGGAGAATGGAAAGAATCTCCGGAACGTTTTCCAAATGGTCTGAAGGCTGTCTGTGATTATGCCAAGAGCAAGGGTATGAAAATGGGCCTGTGGCTGGAAATCGAGGTCATGGGAACTGCCTGTGAACTGGCTCAGAAACTTCCGGACGATTGGTTTATCTGCCGACATGGAAAACGTCACGTAGATAACAAGCGGTATCTTTTGGACTTCCGGAATCCGGAAGTACGTAAATATTGTATGGATACCATAGACAGGCTGATCCGGGATTACGGAGTAGAATACTTTAAGATGGACTATAATGTGACTATGGGCTATGGCAGCGACTTGAACTCTGACAGCTGTGCAGACGCTATCATGGAACATTATAAATATCTGTATCAGTGGTATGAGGAGATTTTCCGGAAGTACCCGGATCTCATTATTGAAAACTGCGGTTCCGGAGGTCAGAGAATGGACTATGGAATGCTGAAGATCTTAAGCCTTCAGTCTACCAGCGATCAGACAGACTATATTTATAATTCCTATATTGCTGCAAATGTAGCCAGTGCCGTAACCCCGGAACAGGCAGGTATGTGGGTGTATCCCTATGAAGATGACAGAGAGCACACGATTTATAATATGGTAAACGGACTGCTTCTCCGCCCCTATGTCAGCGGCATGGTGTGGAAAATGAGCGGCAGCAATCTGGAGCTTATGAAAGAAGGCATAGATTTATATAAACAGATACGCGGAGAGATTAAAGAGGCGGTGCCCTTCTTCCCATTGAGATTCTGTGATGTGAGAGATTCTGTGCTGGCCTATGGATTAAAAGGGGATAAGAACACTTACCTTGCTGTGTTTATGCCTCATGCCAGAGAGGGAAGCATTCCCATTGATTTTGCGGACCAGGTAGAGGCAGTTTCTGTAATTTATCCGAAAGAGGAAGACTGCAGTTATTGTCTGGGAAATGGAGAGCTGAAGATAGCTATGCCTCAGGAAACTTGTGGACGGCTTTTCAAATTTACATTAAAATAAAGGAAAGTACTTTAAGGAGCAGGAGGAACATCAGGTGAATAAAAATGAATTTGCCCTTACGCCCCCTATGGGCTGGAACAGCTGGGACTGCTATGGGGCGGCAGTAACGGAAAAGGAGCTTCTGCAGAATGCAGATTATATGGCAGAAAACTTAAAGGAGTTTGGATGGGAGTACATAGTCTGCGACATACAGTGGTATGAGCCGGCGGCTGATTCCAGCCACTACCGGAAATTTGCAGATATCTGTATGGATGAATACGGAAGAGCTGTTCCCGCTCCAAATCGTTTTCCTTCAGCGGCAGAAGGCGGCTTTAAAAAGATTGCAGATTATATCCATGAAAAAGGATTAAAATTCGGCATCCATATTATGAGAGGAATTCCCCGCCAGGCAGTGGCGAAAAATACACCTGTAAAGGGGACGCCCTATACGGCCAGGGATATCGCCCATCCTTTCTCTATCTGCTGCTGGAACACAGATATGTACGGTGTGGACACTACAAAACCGGGAGCCCAGGAATATTATAATTCTATTATCGAGCTTTATGCTTCCTGGGGAGTGGATTTTATCAAAGTAGATGATATCTGCGTAAAGTATGGCAGACCAAATGATGAGAGCACTATTGCCTACGGAGGAGACGAGATAGAAATGCTTCGGGCAGCTATTGATACCTGCGGACGGCCTATAGTCCTAAGCCTTTCTCCCGGACCGGCCATGCTGGATAAGGCAGAGCATCTGAGCAGGAATGCCAATATGTGGAGAATCACAAATGATTTCTGGGACCGGTGGACGGACATTATGGAGATGTTTGACCGATGCCATGAGTGGAGCCCTTATGTGGCCCCAGGCTGTTTTCCAGACTGTGACATGCTGCCCTTAGGACATCTGTCTATTAAAGGCTGCGAGCATGGGCTGGGAGAACGCCAGACCCTGCTGTCAAAAGAAGAGCAGAGAACAATGCTGACTCTGTGGTGCATTTTCCGCTCTCCCCTTATGTTGGGATGTGAATTGACAGATATGGATTCCTGGACAAAGAGCCTGGTGACCAATCCGGAGGTTCTGAGTCTGTTGAAAAAAGGAAAAAATGCCAGACAGGTACTCCGTTCCTTCGATTTGATCCTGTGGAAAGCAGAGGATGAGGAAGGAAATATATATGCCGCAGTCTTTAATACAGCAGACTGGGAGGAGCGGTTCAGCGTGAACCTGGAAAAGCTGGGAATAGAGGGAAAAGCAGCTCTCCGTGATATGTGGGAGAGAAGAAATCTGGGAGAAGTGGAGACGAACATTACGGTAACACTGAAGGCCCATGATGCAAAATTATTTAAATTATCTGTAAAGTAAAAAGGTGGAGCTGTCGCATTAATTATGTCAGGTGTATTTATATATTTTATGCGAATTTGCTTAATGAGACAGCTCCTTTATATTAAATGATAAAATACTACATTTTTGTTGTACTACCTCTCCGGCACAATCTCCAGCCAGTATCCATCAGGGTCTTTAATGAAATAAATTCCCATATCCGGATTCTCAAAGCAGATGCATCCCATCTCTTCATGAAGTTTATAGGCCTGGTCGAAATCTGCAGTACGGAAAGCCAGATGGAACTCACAGTCTCCCAGATTGTAATCTCTGTCAAAGTCCCGGAGCCAGGTAAGCTCCAGCTCAAAATCTGTAGTGTCATTTCCAAGATACACAATGATAAAGGAGCCATCTTTTGCCTCTGTGCGGCGTTTTTCTTTCAGACCAAGGGCTTTTTCGTAGAATGCCAGAGAACGGTCTAAATCTCTTACGTTATAGTTTTCGTGGATCATCTGAAACTTCATTTATTTGTCCTCCTTGTCTTCCGGACAGTTCATAATCTGTCCTTCCTTTTCTAGAATCATGATCTCATTTTTATGGGCTTTCCCAGTGGGAGTGGAAAGATATTTTGGAATAACGGAGAAATCTTTCCAGAAGTGCATGGGAAAAGCGTATCTGGTTCTGGTGTTTTCCAGTATATAAGAAAATCCCTTATCGTACCATTCTTCCTGCCTGGGGTCCAGAGGCAGGAACGCGGCAAAAAGCTCCAGGCCTTTCAGTGGTTCGGTATACTTTTTGAAATTCGCTGTCATATTGTTATTGTATTGTTTCGATTCCCCCGGCCATACCCACCAGTTTAAATCCCCAGCATGATAAATGTTTTTGTCTTCTGTGTGTATCAGAAAAGCTACACCGCAGTCTGTGGAATGGAGAGTCTTCACAGTCATAGAACAGGTGGCGCCATTCCAGGTCAAGGTAAGAGATTCCTCAGCTTTCATAAAATGCAGGCCAGATAAGTCCATGTGATCTCTCATGTACCGTCTGGTATCGGAGGAGAGGATGTAATGAATTTCTTTTGGCCCGGTGATATGAAAAATTTCCGGATTAAAATGGTCCTGATGCCGGTGAGAGACAAAGACAAAAAGAGGCTTGTCTTTATCTGTTGCAGGAATTTCTCCCTGGTAATAATCAAAGAGACAGCAGCAATGGGAAAATTCTGCCAGAAAACCGCTGTGACCAATATAAGTTATTCTCATCTGTCAAATCTCCTTGGAGTGTAAAACATTTAACTTTTTTTCTTCTTCCGGGACTTTTTATGTTTTTTAGAACTGAAAGCCCGGCGGATTTTAATGATCAAGAGTACGATATAGAAAATAAATGCACCGGCCAGAAGCCCCAGAGCAGGATACTTCCAACTGGGGAGTCCCTGGAAAATAGACAGGGCTTCCTGGAAAAATCCATCCAGAGAGTTATGATTTACAGTGGAAGAAGAACTGCTGGAGTCTTTTTCTGTTTCTGTAGATGCAGGCTGGCTGTCAGCGGCCTGCTGGCTTTGTCTTTGCTGCAGGTCATAGGTCTGAGCTGCTGTCAGAATTTCCTGGGAAGCCTCCTGACTGGAACTGCTCAGAAGGGTATCCCCATAATAGAAGTCCAGATTCAGTATGTTATTTTCAATTTCCGCCTGGCAGGTAATATCCTGAGAGGGATTTACGGGAACATCTGCAGAAGAGTTCTCTACTGCAGCATCCAGCAGGCCCTGGTCTTTCAGATAAGAAGCCAGGGAATCCGACTCAGCCAGAATCTCCGATGAAAGCTTTAGTTTTTCAAAATTATTGAAACCGTAATCCAGAAGATTTTTCGTGTCATTATAATATTCCGTAGTACCTTTTAAAACAACACAGACAAGGCGCATGGAATTTCTTTCCGCATAAGTCACCAGAGTATTTCCGGCTTTTACTGTATATCCGGTTTTGCCCCCAAGGCATCCTTCATAATAATGCTCCCCCTCTTGGATCATCTGATGATGATTGTTGATCCAGCGCTCTTCCGCTGTAATATTTGTGGGGGGAATGATATAGTATGGGGTTTTGATAATATTCCGGAAAGTTTCATTCTGAAATGCAGCCTGGGCGATGAGAGCCATGTCTCTGGCTGTGGTATAGTGGTCATCGGCATACAGACCATTGGCATTGACAAAATGGGTATTCTTGCATCCCAGCTCCTGGGCCCTCTGGTTCATCATATCTACAAATGCCTGGACGGTCCCGCCGATATATTCTGCCACTCCGGAAGAAACTTCATTGGCAGAGCCCAGGAGGATACCATAAAGACTCTCCTCCATAGACAGAGTTTCCCCTGGCTTAATGCCGATATGAGTGCTTCCTGGCTCGATATTGTTTACCTCGTCGGTAAATGTGATTTCTGTGTCCAGGGGAACCTTTTCAATGGCCAGCATAGCAGTCATGATCTTTGTAATACTGGCAGGCGCCCGTTTTTCGTCAATGCCTTTGGCATATAGGATTTCTCCGGTGTCCAGGTCCATGACGATTCCTGTTTCAGCAATAATCTTCGGGCCCTGAGGCCATCCGGCAATATCGTTGGACTGAATTTCCCATTCGTAGCTTTCGGGCATGGCCGGTTCCTGGGCTTCGGGAGCTTCCGGGCTGTTTTCCTGTACATGCACAGCGGCCCGGGCGTCAGGAGCAGCCGCTAGGAGGCAGACCGTCTGCAGATTCATAGATAAGACCGCAGTCAGCAGCAGGACGGCGGCTTTTTGCTTTTTGGCTTTCATATTATAAGTATCCTCTTTCGTTCATTGCTTTTGGATTTTCTTGAATTATTATATGCGATTTTTTTATTTATAGCAATGTATAAAAGAAGAAAACTGCCCCGCAATACAAGTGCTGAGGCAGTTTTCTTCTTTTTGTATAAGATTATAAGAATTTAAAGTCCGAAAGTATGCATCAGCCAGGACTGAAGGAGCCTTATCCAGCTCTGGCAGCTTTCTTCTATAGTGTTTGGGTCTCCATTGCAGATGCTTTCTGTTGCCAGACTCAGACCGTGCATACCGCATGGGTACAGATGATATTCTACAGGGATTCCGGCTTTCCCTAAAGCTTCTGCAAAACGAAAGGAATTCCAGAACGGCACGGTATCATCCGAAAAAGTATGCCACAGAAAAGTAGGGGGAACAAGATCCGTTACCTGATTTTCCAGGGACATTTTTTCTTTCAGGCGTTCATAAGAATTTCCCAGAAGGTTTTGGATACTTTCGGTATGGGCAATGGAATCTTCGGAACTGATCACCGGATAGCAGAGAACAAGTCCCTGAGGCTTGAGGCAGCCGCTGCTGCATCCGGCGGCGTCTGCCATATGCTTTTCCTGCCAGAACACGCCGTAACTGGCAGCCAGATGTCCTCCGGCAGAAAATCCCATGATGATAATCTTGTCAGGATTGATATGCCACTGTGCAGCGTGCTCTCTAAGATATTTGACGGATAAAGCAAGTTCATGGAGGGACGTAGGATAAGTGGCCGGTGCGCAGGAATACCGAAGAATCGCAGCATGATAGCCGATGCTGTTTATCTGAAGCGCTACCGGTTCGGCCTCTCTGTTTGAAGTCATGGCATAAGAGCCGCCGGGGAGGATCACCACCAAAGGACGGGTCCAGTCGGTTTTGGCATTTATATAATCTTCCAGGATATAAGTGTCCAGATGGGTATCCGCTGCGGAGCCATCTGTCTGTATAGGAATACGTTTACAGATCATTTTAAAATTTAACAGACTATTGTGATAATCTGTTCTCCTTTCGCCTGTTATAAATAAAGTTATGAATGACTTAGAACATTCAAGGTATAGTCATGGAGCATCTCTTTACGCTGGGTGTCGTAGTTCAGAAAATGCGAGTAGAAGATATCCAGCATGATAAGGATTGGGAACTGGGGGGAAATGGCTTTCCCGTTTTCCAGGTTTTCACGTAACGCAAGCAGCACAACTTCATCACAAAATTCAAACTGCTGGGGCTCTCTGTGAGAAGTCATCAGTATGACAATGGCGCCGGCTGCTTTTGCCGCCTTTAAAGACGTCATGACTTCAGGAGTTTTGCTGCTGATACTGATCCCGATCACTACACAAGTATCGTCTAACAGTACGGAATTCATTTTCATTACATGGTTGTCGGAGATGGCCTCTATGTTTAAGCCGATACGCATAAAGCGGAGTTTCATCTCCTGAGCGGCTAATCCGGAACTGCCCTTTCCATATACGTAAAATCTTTTCTGTTTTGCAAAAATTTCGCAGATCCTGTTTAGCTGGGCGTTATCTACTAATGCATAGCTTTTATTTAAAAGTTCCTGATAGGTATCTAAAACCTGGGTGGTAGAATTATCTGTGATCAAAGGAGTGACCTTTTCACTTAACCCTTCCTTATAGTAGAATACAAACTCACGATAGCCTTTATATCCGCATTTTTTTGCAAATCTGGAAAGAGACGGTTCGGATACAAAAAGTAAAGAAGAAATATTTTTTGCCGAAAAGTCCATGCACTGGTGATTGTGAATGAAAAAATCCGCTATGTTTTTTTCCGTAGGCGACAGAGACGCATAAATTGCTTCAATCTGCGGTACGATACTTTTTTTATAGTTAGACATATAGTTCAGTTTCCCTCTTTCTGGCTTTAAAATGATAAAAAGCGCCTAACATTCCCGCACGATTTTGATTTTGAGCGAATTTAAGCGTAGTTTTCTCGGCAATAGAATGGAGCAAATATTTATCTACAGCCACTCTGATTTTATCATATAACATCTGTTTTTGCACCATAATTCCTCCGCCGAGTACGACGATTTCAGGATTCAATACATAACAGATATTTGCGATACCCATACCGAGACAGTTGACCATCCGGTCAATCTCTTCTATACAATCTGTATCTCCATTTCGGGCAAGATCAAAAATCTTTTTTCCGGTAAGAGAACCCGGGGAAAGCTTCTTTCTTTTTTCCGCGTTTCGGACAAGGACACTGGCGGCGGCCATATCCTGAAAAGCGCCGCCGGGCAGCAGCATATAGCCGACCTCACAGCCGCTGCCGGAAAAACCATGAAATACACGGCCTTTTTCAACAAAGGCGCCTCCGATACCTGTGCCAATAGTAAGACAGAGACAAGAGGAAGCGCCTTTGGCAGCACCGGCGAAATATTCTGCGAGAGCAGCGCAGTTGACGTCATTTTCAACTTCACAGGGGAGCCCAAACTGCTGCTCAAAGATAGCTTTAACAGGAGTTCCTGTATATTCAGGAATCAATGAGGAGGCATAGGTGATGGAGCCTGCATCGCAGTCTACCATGCCAGCTGTGGAGATGCAGATCCCGTATATATCCTTATACTCTTTTAAAAGCCGTGACGTAAGCTCCACAGCCCGGGTGATGATGGAAGGGCCGCCCAGCCATGCCTGGGTAGGGAAGGAGCTGTCCATTAAAAAACCGGAATTTTCGGAATATACTCCATATTTAACAGAGGTTCCGCCGATATCAATACAAAGATAAGTTTTCATCTATGTTCCTCCTGTGCTGCCTGTTCTTTAGCGGCAATATTTTTCGATGGCGTTTTTGATCATATCTGCAGCTTCCCGGGCGATGGGGATATCGGAAGGTATCAGATTTGTCAGCGGTTCGCGGACACCCCCGATATCCAGAGAGCCGTTTATCCGAAGTACTTCTTTGATCATTGCGTACATATTTCCATGTCCGGAGCAGAGTTTGTAAATGATAGAGTTTACATCATATTGGAGTTTCTTCGCTTCTTCCAGCCTTCCCTCGTTGATCCATTCATTTTCTTTCAGGATCAGTTCCGGCATAGCTCCATAGGTACCGCCGATACCTCCGTCGGCGCCCATGATCCGTCCGCTGATCAGCTGTTCGTCCGGACCGTTAAATACGGTAAAATCTTCGCCGCCCAGGGATTTAAAGATCTGAATATCCTGTACAGGCATAGAGGAGTTTTTCACGCCTTTTACCTGAGGATTTTTCAGCATTTCATGAAGAAGGCTTTGGGTAAGGGCGGTGCCTGCAAGCTGAGGAATATTGTAGATGATAAAGTCTGTGTTTGGTGCAGCGGAGCTGATACTGTTCCAGTATGCAGCGATAGAATATTCAGGAAGACGGAAGTAAATAGGCGGGATCGCAGCAATAGCGTCTACCCCCAGGCTTTCTGCGTGACGGGCCAGTTCCATGCTGTCTTTTGTATTGTTGCAGGCAACATGAGCGATAACGGTAAGTTTTCCTTTGGCTTCCTTCATTACATTTTCCAATGTGATCTTCCGATCTTCCACACTCTGATAGATACATTCGCCTGAAGAACCGCATACATAAACGCCTTTTACGCCTTTCTCAATAAAATATTTCGTGAGACTGCGTACTCTTTCAGGACTTACTTCTCCCTTCTCGTCATAGCAGGCATAAAAAGCCGGGAAGATTCCCTGATATTTTGGATTACTCATTATATTTTCCTCCTTATATTTTTATTTCATCTATTGCCTAAGAACATTTCTCTAAAGCTTCGGCAAAGCGCTTGGTGATCAGTTGCGGTCTGGTGATAATAGAACCGACGACAACGCTGTAGCAGCCAAGATCGATGACCCGGCGGGCTTTTTCGGGAGTATCAATATTTCCCTCTGCAATTACCGGATGAGAGACTTCTTTGAGTATCCGGCGTATGATTTCAAAGTCGTTGTGTTCAATTCTGTCTCCCTGGCTTTCTTCTGTATATCCTACCAGCGTAGTACCTATAAAATCGAAGCCGAGTTTATCAGCGGCGAGAGCTTCTTCTATTGTAGAACAATCTGCCATCAGAAGCTGCTCGGGGTATTTATTTCGTATCTGGCGGTAAAGTTCTTCCAGAGAAAGTCCGTTAGGACGGGGTCTTGGAGTTGCGTCTAAAGCGATGATCTCAGGATGTGCAGGCATCAGTTCATCTACTTCTTTTAAAGTAGGGGTTATGTATACGCTGCTGTCTGGGTAATCTCGTTTTATGATCCCGATCACAGGCAGAGATACATTCTTTTTAATTTCTATAATGTCTTCCGGAGTATTTGCGCGGATCCCGGCTGCGCCTCCTTCCAGGGCGGCTGCCGCCATACGTCCCATTATATAAGAAGAATGCAGAGGCTCATTTGAAAGCGCCTGGCAGGAGACGATCAGATGGCTGCGCAGGGAGATGATCCGAGGGTTTTTCATAGGATCCATGATCCTCCTCCTTTCTAAGAAATATTTGATATCTATATTATAAAAAAATAGAAAATAAATTCAATATAACGGAGATATATAGAAAAAACATTCACAGTAATTGTGAAAAGTACATAAAAATAGGTGAGTAAAAAGGTAAAGAAATATACAGATAATATAAAGATGGAAAGTACTTTCTAAAATATGAAATATAATTGAAAAAAGTTTAAATAGTTGTTATAGTTTAGAAAAAGATTCGGAGAAAAAAATCAGGAAAGGAGAAGAATCTATGAACAAGAAAAACACGAAATTTGCCTATGCGATCAATGCGCCTCTTATTATCTATCTGGCATGTGTCTTACTTGGCCCTATTATCTGGGGGATATGGATGAGTTTTACAAACAAAACAATAGGAGGCAGCGCAACCTTTATAGGACTGGACAATTATATAAATCTCCTGGCAGATCCGGAATACCGGAGATCTATCATCAACACACTGGTATTTACTTTCTTTTCAATTATAGGAAAATGTTTTTTTGGTATTTTAATGGCTTTAGCTCTTAATATCAAATTTAAAGGAAGAAATATTGTAAGAGCATTATTGATGATTCCGTGGACTCTGCCCAATATCGTAGCAGTATTGAACTGGAGATGGATATTCAGCTCTACAGGAGGCATTGCAAATTATCTTCTGAAATCTCTTCATATTATTGATAAAGACCTGATATGGTTTGGATCCGCCGGCTTAGCCATGGCTACGGTTATTATAGCGAATATATGGAGAGGTACTCCATTTTTTGGGGTCTCTATCCTTGCTAAGCTTCAGACGATCTCTCAGGATGGATATGAGGCGGCTGCCATTGACGGGGCAAACATGTGGCAGAGATTCTGGTACATCACTTTACCGGAGATCAAAGATGTTATTTTGTTATCGACTTTAATGTCTACTATATGGACGCTGAATGAATTTGAATCTGTATGGCTGCTGACAGGCGGCGGTCCTAACGGAGCCACAGAAGTTATGAACGTATTCAGCTATCAGACGGCAATGAAGAGCATGATGTTAGGAAAAGGTATTGCAGTTTCTATCCTGGCTATGCCGGTTCTGCTTATACTGATCAGCCTGCTGACCAGAAGAATGATCGCAAAAGAAGATTAACAGAAGGAGGAAATCAGAATGAAACAGAAAAAAAGTGTGAAAATTTTAAGCCGGTTATTCATTATCCTCTGTCTGATCGTGGCCTTAGCGCCTATTTACTGGATGCTGAATACCTCCTTAAAAGGACAGGCAGAAATTTACAGCAAAGTTCCCACATTAATTCCTCAGCATCCCAGCCTGGATGCGTACAAATATCTGCTGACAGAAACAAACTTTTTGACAGGTATCCGAAACAGTCTGATCGTAGCGATCTTTGTTTCCCTTTTCTCTATAGTGATCGCATATCCTGCAGCATATGCCATTGCCAGGATTAAGTTCAGAGGAAAACGTACATTTTCCAAAGCGATTTTGTTTACATACCTGCTTCCTACTTCTATCCTGTATATTCCGTTATATATACTGGTTGCGAATTGCGGACTGACGGACAATATTCTGGGACTGATGCTGATCTATCCTACGTTCACTCTTCCATATGTGGCGTGGGTGCTGATCCCCCATATTTCCTCAATCCCATATGATCTGGATGAAGCGGCTATTGTAGACGGCTGCGGAAGGCTCCGTGTAATGTATCAGATCGTATTTCCGCTGGCACTGCCGGGGATTATTTCTACGACGATCTTTGCATTTGCAATGTGCTGGGGCGAATATCTCTATGCATTGGTAAACATTACAAAGACTTCTATGCAGACCTTCCCTCTGGTGATCTCCGGACTGATCTTCGGCGATATGTATCCCTGGGATCAGTTGATGGCCGGTGCGATCCTGGCCAGCGTGCCGATCCTGATCATTTACATACTGGCGAACAGCTCTCTGGTAGGCGGACAGACAGCAGGAGGCGTAAAAGGCTGATACGGTAGAAAGATTATTAAAGGAAACTATTATAAAATTATTTATATTAAAAGGAGGATTCATATGAAACTTAAAAAAGTTGCAGCATTAGGAATGGCCGCCCTTATGGCAGCTTCACTGGGAGCGTGCGGCGGAAGCGGAGAAGGCGACGGCGGAGCAAAAGCGGATTCAAAATCCCTGACAGTCTGGATCGAGAAGGTTTTCAGCGATGAAGCCAATACGGCTATGGAAGAAAGGATTAAGAGTTTTGCCGAAGAGAACGACGTAAATGTGAACTATGAGTTTATTTCCGCTACAGATTTTGTGACAAAGCTGAATGCAGCTATTGAGGCCGGAAGTAATATACCGGATATCACTACCGGAGCAGTGACAAAGGTAGTCAACTATTACCCAAGCAATCCCTATATGGACGTGACAGACCTGGTAGATGAAATTAATGCAGAACGGCCTTATATGCAGTCTATTTATGAAGGAAGCAAGATTGAGGGCAAAAATTATTTCGTACCTATGACCAGTTCTTCGACGGTGATGTTCATCAGAAAAGATAAACTGGAAGAAGCTGGAATCACGGAGGTTCCACAGACATGGGATGAAGTATTTGAGGTGGCCGAGAAAATTTCTGATCCTGACAATGGATTTTACGGACTTGGTATGGGCTGCGGACCTACAGATGAAGACGCAGAAAATATGTTCCGCATGATCATGTGGAATCAGGGAGGCTATGTTTTTGATAAAGATGGCAATATTACCTTAGACAATGATGCGGCAAAAGAATGGCTGGAGAAGTACAAAGAGCTTTATGATAAAGAGGTGATCCCGCCAGCAGCATCTACCTGGGATTCCGGCGGAAATAATACTTCTTATCTTATGGGAGAGTCAGGCATTGTGTTCAACGCACCGACATTATACAATACTATGGCCACAGATGAGGCAAATAAGGAACTTTTGGAAAATACAGAAGTAGTGAACCTTCCGGCGGGCAGTGATAATAATACAACTATGGGATTTGCCGCAGGTTTATCTATCATGGAAGGCTGCAAAAATGTAGATCTTGCCAAGGACCTGATCAGATACTGTATGGACGATGAGTGGTATAACGAATATCTGGAGATCACGGCTCCTGTATATGCGCCGGTATTCCAGGATTCTGTAGGAAATGGCATTTGGGCAGAAGGAATTAATGCGCAGGTAGTCAGCTATGCAGAAAATGCATTGGGATATTATGGATATCCGGTTGAAAGTATTCAGGGAAGAGCAATAGCAGCAAAAAATATGTTCACATTCCCAATGTCAAAAATGCTTAATCAGGTAGTGACCGGAGCGGAGGACGCAGATGGAGCTATTGCAGGAGCTATTTCTGCAATCGAAGAAGTACAGGGAACCGTAGAGTAGGAGAAAGGCTGGAAGCATTATGAAAAAAACAGTATGGCTGAATTTAGATGAAAATAAAGTAGACGTGACTTATCTGGATAAGCGATTTGCAGAAAGCGGCTATGAATTTATCAAATGTCCCATCGATACAGGCGATGAAGAGAAAACCATAGAAATGGGAAAAAAAGCAGATGCGGTTATCAGCACCTGGGAGCCCTGGAATGAACGGACTCTGGAAGCAGTAAAGGATAAAGTTCAGTATATTGTAAGATATGGGGCAGGAACCGATAACATTGATATTCCCGCGGCAACCAGAGCAGGGATCCCTGTGGGAAATGTGCCGGGAGCGAATTCAGCGGCGGTTGCCGAGACTGCTATACTTCATATCCTGAATGTAGGACGGAGATTTGCCCATTGTGTGGAAGGCGTGAGAAAAGGAATCTGGCCTTCTACTATCACAGGAACAGAATTAGATGGCAAAACTGTAGGACTTTTGGGATTTGGACATATCGGAAAGCAGCTTGTCCGGATGATGAAAGGCTTTGATGTGAAAGTTCTGGTATACGACGCTTATATCCAGGATAAGGATTCTGAAAAGTGGGGCGTTACTTTCGTAGAAAACCAGGATGAGATCTTTAAAAACAGCGATATTGTAAGTCTGCATATACCGCTGACGGAAGAAACCCAGGGCAGTATTAATAAGGAAAAATTTGCCTTGATGAAAAAATCCGCATATCTTATCAATACCTGCAGAGGCGGCGTCATCAATGAGGAGGACTTAATAGAAGCCCTGAAAACCGGACAGATCGCCGGGGCGGGCCTGGACGTTCTCTGCCAGGAACCGCCCAAGAAAGACAATCCTCTTCTCCAAATGGAAAATGTTTTTGTTACCTCGCATATGGGAGCTGCTTCACTGGAAAGCGAGCATCGCTCACAGGTGATCATCGCAGACTGTATTGATGAGTTTTTCAGCGGGAAAATGCCTTATAATGTAAAAAATCCTGAGGTGAAGGGCAACTAAAATCATAAGAGTCTCAAAAAGAAATGATAAAAAATAGTGTTAAGTTTTAGATCTGGAATCTGCAACTTAACGCTATTTTTTATTTCTGTGGTCAATGAGTCAGGGGACAAGTGTTGCATTACCAGTGATTTTGAATACTATATCAACGTTAATGCTGACTGCGAAAATATTCTACGAGATCATATACCAGTTGAATTTCTTTATCTGTAAGATGAGAAATATCCATTGAAGTGTGACTGGAGAGTCCAAGCAAATAGTCTGTTGAAACATGAAATAATTGGGCGAGTAAATCCACAGCATAATTTGCAAACAAGTCAGCGAGAAGGAGAGACGGATTATATAAATTATCAGAAACAAGATGGTAGTATGAATGAAACAAGTATTTGATAATATTGGGAAAATAACTGCAACAAGCCACACAATGGTACAGAAGGCTAAAGGCATAGAAGATATTACAGGATTAAAAGCACAAATTTTAGATGAGCAGAAGAAAAGGGATAGTTATTATACGAATTTGGGAAGAGAATACTATGATTTAAAGGGAAGGGAAGCGCTTCCTGAATTACAGGAATTAATTGAAATGATCACAAAGAGCAGCCAAAGGATAGAGGAACTTCATAAATCTATCAGTACTATTGAGAATATAAAAACTTGTCCGGTGTGTGGGCAAGCTCTAAATGATGGTACATTATTTTGCTCAGGGTGCGGTACTAAAATCTCTCAACCAGAAGACAGTAACAGTGATATACAAAAAATAGAGACTAAACCATGCATTAATTGCGGGTGTGAAATTTCGACAGACGCAGTTTTTTGTACAAAATGCGGAATAAAACAGATTTGAAGGAGCTGTAAAAAGAGGATTATCTGCATATTGCAAATAGAAAACACATATGCTATAATGCCGATAGGCTAAGAGATATGAGGTATCCATGTTGGACACCGACGAAAACCCCGGAGACGCAACCTCCGGGGTTTTCTCTGCCGTTTTTATGGTGGCTTAAGCCATAGGCTGGTTACCTGTGTTTTTTATCTCTGTCCAGCCATTTGCAGATGAGATGGCTAATCACTGTCGTTCTTTTCAAAACCCCTTGACAACCGGTCAAAAGACTCAGTATAATAATTCCGTACTTGAAAAAAACTGAGATGGAGACAGTATTTGACCAGTCCAAAGTTCCAGAGAGCCGGGGAGGGTGGAATCCCGGTACGAGTAGGGGCCAAAGAAAATCACTCCGGAGTTGCCATCTGAATTAAGTAGGAGAGGCCGGTTTCCCCACGTTACCGGGGACACATATAAAGGCGTATGCTTCGTATGATGTAAGAGGTGGTATAACGACAGCGCAATAAGGCTTTCGTCCTGTTACAGGACGGAAGCCTTTTCTATATATTTCCGCTTCAAAAGGAAAGAATAGAAACGCCTTTGTGAAATATTTTGAATTTTGGAAAGGAGAAAAGCTATGTATCAGAAAGTTACTACAGACCTCAACTTTGTAGAACGGGAGAAAGAAGTAGAAAAGTTCTGGAAAGACAATGACATTTTCAAAAAGAGCATGGAAAACCGTAAAGAAGGTCCTACCTATACCTTCTATGACGGACCGCCTACCGCTAATGGAAAACCTCACATCGGCCATGTGCTCACCCGTGTTATCAAGGATATGATCCCCAGATACCGGGCCATGAAAGGCTATATGGTTCCCAGAAAGGCCGGATGGGATACCCACGGACTGCCGGTAGAGCTGGAAGTGGAGAAAAAGCTGGGACTGGACGGCAAAGAACAGATAGAAGAATATGGCCTGATCCCTTTTATCGACCAGTGTAAGGAAAGCGTCTGGAAATACAAAGGCATGTGGGAAGATTTTTCTTCCACTGTTGGCTTCTGGGCTGATATGGATAATCCTTATGTAACCTACCATGACGATTACATCGAATCCGAGTGGTGGGCCCTGAAAGAAATCTGGAACAAAGGACTTTTATATAAAGGCCACAAGATCGTGCCCTACTGTCCTCGCTGCGGTACTCCCCTGTCCGCACAGGAAGTGGCGCAGGGATATAAAGATGTGAAAGAGCGCTCCGCTATTGCCCGTTTTAAGGTAAAAGGAGAGGACGCTTATATCCTGGCATGGACCACAACTCCATGGACTCTGCCATCTAACGTTGCCCTCTGCGTAAACCCTGATGAGGAATATGCAAAGGTTAAGGCTGCAGACGGATATACTTACTATATGGCAACTGCCCTTCTGGATACCGTTCTGGGCTCTCTGGAAAGGGAAGAGGGAACGTCGGCCTATGAAGTTCTGGAAACTTATAAGGGAACAGACCTGGAATACAAAGAGTATGAGCCTTTGTATAACTTCAAAGAATTAAACAAAAAAGCCTATTATGTAGTATGCGATACTTATGTAACTCTTACCGACGGTACCGGCGTAGTTCATATTGCTCCGGCTTTCGGTGAAGACGATAATAAAGTTGGAAAGAAATATGATCTTCCTGTGCTGCAGCTGGTAGACGAAAAAGGTGAAATGACAGCAGAAACCCCCTGGGCCGGAACTTTCTGCAAAAAGGCAGATCCGGAAGTGCTGAAAGACCTGGAGGAAAGAGGCCTGCTCTTCTCAGCACCAAAATTTGAGCACAGTTATCCTCACTGCTGGAGATGTGACACACCGCTTATCTACTATGCAAGAGAATCCTGGTTTATCAAGATGACTGCAGTCAAAGAGGACCTGATCCGGAATAACAACACTATCAACTGGATTCCTGAAAGCATCGGAAAAGGCCGTTTCGGCGACTGGCTGGAAAATGTTCAGGACTGGGGAATCAGCAGAAACCGTTACTGGGGAACACCTCTCAACGTATGGGAGTGTGAGTGCGGCCATATGGAATCCATTGGCAGCCGTCAGGAACTTTTTGAGAGAAGCGGCGACGAGAATGCCAAGACTGTGGAGCTTCATCGTCCATATATCGATGAGATTACCATGAAATGCCCAAAATGCGGCAAGACTATGCACAGAGTACCGGAAGTCATCGACTGCTGGTTTGACTCAGGGGCTATGCCTTTTGCACAGCACCATTATCCTTTTGAAAATAAAGAGCTGTTTGAGCAGCAGTTCCCGGCAGATTTTATCTCCGAGGCTGTAGACCAGACAAGAGGATGGTTCTACTCTCTGCTGGCAGAATCTACTATTTTGTTTAATAAAGCTCCTTATAAAAATGTTATCGTTCTGGGACACGTTCAGGATGAGAACGGACAGAAGATGTCTAAGTCTAAGGGAAATGCAGTAGATCCTTTTGAGGCCCTGGAAACATACGGAGCAGACGCTATCCGCTGGTATTTCTATGTAAACAGCGCTCCATGGCTGCCTAACCGTTTCCATGGAAAAGCCGTACAGGAAGGACAGAGAAAGTTCATGGGAACTCTGTGGAATACCTATGCTTTCTTCGTGCTGTATGCAAATATTGATGAATTTGACGCTACAAAATATACCTTGGATTATGAGAAACTGCCTGTAATGGATAAATGGCTGCTGTCCAAGCTGAATTCAGTGGTAAAAGCAGTAGATGAGGATTTAAATGCCTATAAGATTCCGGAAACAGCCAGAGCCCTTCAGGAATTTGTGGATGATATGAGCAACTGGTATGTAAGAAGAAGCCGTGAGCGTTTCTGGGCCAAAGGAATGGAGCAGGATAAGATCAATGCGTACATGACTCTTTACACTGCTCTGGTTACCATCTGTAAGGCTGCAGCTCCTATGGTTCCATTTATGACAGAAGAAATTTATCAGAATCTGGTGAGAAGCGTTGACAAAGATGCGCCTGAGAGTATCCACCTGTGCAATTTCCCTGAAGTGAAGGAAGAGTGGATCGACAAGACTCTGGAAGAGAACATGGACAACCTGCTGAAGGTGGTAGTCATGGGCCGGGCATGCAGAAATGCAGCAAATATCAAGAATCGTCAGCCTATCGGAAAGATGTTCGTAAAAGCGCCTTTCACACTGGAAGACTTCTATAAAGAAATCATTGAAGACGAGCTGAATGTGAAGGAAATGACATTTACTGAGGATGTAAGAGACTTTACGACCTATACCTTTAAGCCTCAGTTAAAGACTGTAGGACCTAAGTACGGAAAGTTCCTGGGCGGCATAAAGAAGGCCCTGTCTGAACTGGACGGAAACCAGGCTATGGACGAATTAAAGGCAAATGGACAGCTAAAACTTGACATAAATGGACAGGAAATAGTATTATTAGACAGTGACCTGCTCATTGATATGGCACAGACAGAGGGCTATGTCTCTGAATCAGACAATGATATTACTGTAGTGCTGGATACAAATCTGACTCCCGAACTGATCGAGGAGGGATTTGTCCGTGAGATCATCAGCAAGATCCAGACCATGCGTAAGGAAGCCGGCTTTGAGGTTACCGATAAGATCCGGGTTTCTCTGGAAGATAATCAGGTGATCGAAGGAATCTTCCGTGTCCATGAAGCCCAGATCAAATCTGAGGTTCTGGCTGAAGAAGTTGTATACGGTCAGATGAGCGGTTATGCAAAAGACTGGAAAATAAATTCAGAAAACGTGAAATTAGGCGTTGAGAAACTTTCATAGGAAAAAGGGCTGTCGCGGGGAATTCAATAGCTCTGGTTCTGCTATGCGGCAGCCTTTTTCCTGCAAAAAAGAAGGTTAGCAGTATTTGCCTTCATCATTCTGAAGGAGGAAAGGGAATGTTAGACAATCAATTTAAGAAAGAGGAATTCAAGAAAAGCGTTAAAGAAAACGTAAAAATGCTCTACAGAAAGACCATTGAAGAGGCCACTCAGGAGCAGATTTTTCAGGCAGTATCTCTTGCTGTGAAGGACGTAATTATTGATAACTGGCTGCTGACACAGAAACAGTACGAGAAGGACGACCCGAAGATTGTTTACTACTTATCCATGGAATTCCTTATGGGACGTGCGCTGGGAAATAACCTGATCAATCTGTGCGCATATGACGAGGTAAAAGAAGCTTTAGACGAATTAGGATTTGACTTAAATGTAATAGAAGACCAGGAACCGGACCCGGCTCTTGGAAACGGCGGACTGGGACGTCTGGCCGCTTGTTTCCTGGACTCTCTGGCAACTCTGGGCTACTGTGCTTATGGCTGCGGTATCCGCTATCATTATGGTCTGTTCAAACAGAAAATTGAAGATGGTTACCAGGTAGAGGTTCCTGATAACTGGCTGAAAAACGGATACCCCTTTGAACTGCGCCGCCCGGAATACGCAAAAGAAGTAAAATTCGGCGGTTATGTAGACGTAGAATACGACTATGCAACTGGAAGAACTCATTTTGTGCAGAAAGGATATCAGTCTGTTCTGGCAGTTCCTTATGATATGCCTATTGTGGGATATAATAATAAAATCGTAAATACCCTTCGTATCTGGGATGCGGAGCCTATTACAGACTTCCGTCTTGATCTTTTTGACAAGGGAGAATATCACAAAGCTGTAGAACAGGAAAACCTGGCTAAGAACATTGTGGAAGTGCTGTATCCAAATGACAACCACTATGCAGGAAAAGAGCTGCGTCTGAAACAGCAGTACTTCTTCATTTCCGCAAGTATACAGGCGGCTATCGCTAAGTTTAAGAAGGCCCACAGCAATCTTCATGATCTGCCTAAGAAAGTGACCTTCCAGTTAAACGATACCCATCCTACCATGACAGTGGCCGAACTGATGCGTATCCTGGTTGATGAGGAGAACCTGTCCTGGGATGAGGCATGGGACATCACTACCCATACCTGCGCATATACAAACCATACCATTATGGCAGAAGCTTTGGAAAAATGGCCTATTGAGCTGTTCTCTAAGCTGCTTCCTCGTATTTACCAGATCATTGAAGAGATCAACCGGAGATTTATTGAGGAGATCAAGGCAAAATATCCTGGAAATCAGGAAAAGATCCGCAAGATGGCCATTATCTATGACGGACAGGTGAAGATGGCTCATCTGGCTATCGCCGGCGGCTATTCTGTAAACGGTGTGGCTCAGCTGCACACAGAGATCCTGAAAAAACAGGAGCTGAGAGATTTCTATGAGATGTACCCGGAAAAATTCAATAACAAGACAAACGGTATCACACAGAGACGTTTCCTCCTTCATGCTAACCCGCTGCTGGCATCCTGGATCACTGACCACATTGGGGACGGCTGGATCACAAATCTGCCGGAACTGTCTAAGCTGAAAGTTTATGCAGATGACAAGAGAGCTCAGCAGGAGTTCATGAACATTAAATATCAGAATAAGGTGCGTCTGGCAAAATATATTATGGAGCACAATGGAATCGAAGTAGATCCGAATTCTATTTTCGACGTACAGGTAAAGAGACTTCACGAGTACAAACGTCAGCTGATGAATATTCTTCATGTAATGTATCTGTATAACAAGATCAAAGAACATCCTGAAATGGACTTCTATCCGAGAACCTTTATTTTCGGAGCTAAGGCAGCTGCAGGATATAAGAGAGCAAAACTGACCATTAAGCTGATCAACGCAGTGGCTGACGTGGTAAACAACGATCCTTCCATTAACGGAAAGCTGAAAGTGGTATTTATTGAAAACTACCGTGTATCCAACGCAGAGATGATCTTTGCGGCAGCAGATGTTTCCGAGCAGATTTCTACAGCAAGTAAAGAAGCTTCCGGAACTGGTAATATGAAGTTCATGTTAAACGGGGCCCCGACACTGGGGACCATGGACGGTGCCAATGTGGAGATCGTAGAAGAAGTAGGAGCAGAAAATGCCTTTATCTTCGGATTGTCTGCCGATGAAGTTATCAATTATGAAAACAACGGCGGCTATGATCCAATGCAGTATTTTAACAACGACCCGGATATCCGGAACGTGCTGATGCAGCTGATCAATGGAACTTATTCTCATGGAGACTTCAATCTGTTCAGGGATATCTATGATTCTCTGCTGAATACCAACAGCAGCGACAGAGCAGATACTTACTTTATCCTGGCAGACTTTAAGTCTTACGCCAAAGCTCAGGAAGAAGTGGAAAAGGCCTACAGAGATGAAGCAAGATGGGCAAAGATGGCATTGCTGAATACAGCCTGTGCAGGCAAGTTCTCCTCTGACAGAACGATCCAGCAGTATGTAGATGAAATCTGGCACCTGGATAAGGTTGTCATCAGAAAATAAAAAGAAAATTTTGGGAAAGATTTCTCGTTTTAAGAGACTGTATTGCCCTGTAAAAAAGGGTGATACAGTCTCTTTTTACATACATTTCACAAGGCTTTAACCGAAGGAAGAAAATCCCTGTGCTATACTTAAAGAAAAAAGGTAGAGGGAGGAAACATATGGAAGCAAGAAAAAGAAAAGGCAGAGCTGCACTTTCTCTGTTTTTGGCAGGAGTTCTCTTTCTGCTGTCAGGATGTGCCGGCAGCCGGCAGCCCCAGGGAGATCCTTCAAAACAGCAGAGCTTTACTTCTTTTGGAGCCGGAGAAACCATCCGGATACTTTCCGGTTCAGAAAACCGGGAATTGGAAAATGTGCTGAAAAAGTGTGCGGAGGAAACAAAGATAAATATTGAGATCAGCTATCAGGGATCGGTAGATATTATGAGAGATCTGGAGGCCGGAGCAGAGGAATACGATGCTGTATGGCCGGCCAGCAGCCTTTGGATTTCTATGGGAGATCAGCAGCATCTGGTAAAACACACAGAATCGGTCTCGAATACACCAGTGGTTTTCGGAATCAGAAAAAGCCTGGCACAGGAACTGGGATTTGTGGGACAGGAGGTTTCTGTAAAGGACATTTTAGCTGCTATACAGGAAGGGAAAATGTCCTTTTGCATGACCAGTGCAACCCAGTCCAATTCCGGAGCCAGCGCGTATGTGGGTTTTTTGTATGCATTACTGGGAAAAGAGGATGCCATTACTTTGGCAGATTTGGAAAGTTCTCAGCTTCAGCAGGATATGACCCGTCTTCTTTCTGGAATCGAGAGAAGTTCGGGAAGCTCTGAATGGCTTATGGATATGTTTCTGGAAGGGGATTACGATGCCATGGTCAATTATGAGTGCCTGGTGATCAGTACCAATCAGAAACTTGAATCGGAAGGAAAAGAGCCTCTTTATGTGGTATACCCTTATGACGGACTGAGCATTGCGGATTCTCCTTTAGGCTATGTGGATCACGGGGAAAAGGGGAAAGAGGAAGCTTTTCTGAAGGTTCAGGAATACCTGCTTTCTGACAGCGTACAAAATGAAATCCAGCGTACCGGAAGACGTACCGGCTATGCAGGGGTAAAGGAAGAAAATAAGGATATCTTTAAGTCAGAGTGGGGGATCGATACAGAGCGGATTCTTTCTACCATTACTATGCCTTCATCAGAAGTTCTGACCCAGGCATTGAACCTTTATCAGAGTAAGCTTAGAAAACCCTCTCTTACGGTTTATTGTCTGGATTTTTCAGGAAGCATGATAGGTGAGGGCAATGATCAGCTGGTACGGGCCATGGCACAAGTGCTTCTCCAGGAGAATGCAGAAAAGAATTTCCTCCAGGCGGGGGAACGAGATGTGAACCTTGTGATCACCTTTGATAATGGAGTCATTCATACTTACGAAGCAAAAGATGCATCCCCTCAGAGTCTGGAGAGCCTGTATAAAGCTGTGGAGGAGGAGCGGCCAGGAGGTGGAACAGATATTTATCTTCCGGCTATAGAGGCTTTGCGGGAGATGAGAGAAAACTATGATCTTACCCAGTATACGCCGGCAGTAATTTTAATGACGGACGGTAAGTCTAACGGAAATATGGATTTTGGAGATTTCCAGGACTTTTACCTGCAGGAGCAAATGGATGTTCCTGTATTTTCCATTATGTTCGGCCAGGCTCAGGAGAGCCAGTTAGACGAACTGGCCGATCTGACTAACGCCAGAGTTTTTGACGGACGGGAAGATCTGATCGGGGCCTTCAGAAGTGTAAAGGGGTATAACTGATGATGAGAAAGGAAACTGTGCGTAGTATTCTCTGCGGGCTGACAGCAGGTGCGTTGTTCCTGGGAGTGTTCCTTGGGATGGGCTGGAATTTCTTTGTGTCGGTGTTTCTGGCAGCAGGGCTTTTTGCAGGGTTATTGCTTATAACAAAGCCAAGAGAGATTCCGGGCAAGCTCCCTCTGGACATGAGACCGGACGGCGCCTATCTGGAGAAAAGGCTTGAGGAAGCCAGAGAAGACTTTGAAAGTATCCGCCAGTCTGTGGAAAAGATCCAGGATCAGGGACTGCGGGAAAATTCAGAAAGACTTTATAAGACCTCTTCCAATATATTGGCCTATCTGGAAAAAAATCCGGATAAAATCTCTGGGGCGGGAAGATTTATAGATTACTATCAGGATACAGCCTCCTCCCTTTTGAAAAAATATGTGGAGCTTCAGAACTCGGGCCTGGAAACCCCGGAAGCAAGAAGTCTGAAAGAGGATACCAAAAAGGCCATGCTCATGCTGAATCAGGCATTTGAACAACAGTTTCAGAGGTTGATGAGGAACGAACTGATGGATATGGATGTAGAAATCCAGATGATCGAGAATATGATGAAGATGGAGGGACCTTTATGAAATCGAAGATTGCGGGAATACTGATTCTGGTCCTGGTTATTCTTGCCGGAGGAGGCTATTATTTTTATAGCCAGAACAACCGGACTATGGTTCTGCGGGGCTATTTGGGTGGAGAAAAGACAGGGCTTTTTGAGGATGAAGAAGTGCAGGAGATTCTGCAGAAAAAGTACCATATGGAATTTGACTATGCAAGAGCAGGATCCCTGGATATGATCACGGCAGATCGTAGTGATATGGACTATCTATTCCCTTCCAGTCAGACTGCCCTGGCTTTGTATGAAGACCAGATTGGAGATCCTGTCCAGGATCAGATTATTTTCAATACCCCCATTGTCCTGTATACCCATCAGAGTATTAAAGATGCTTTTCAGGAACAAGGAGCAGTGACAGAGGAAAACGGTGTTTTTTATATGGATATGGAAAAACTTGTCCAGATGATCATGGAGGATACCCAGTGGGCGGATATCGGTCTGGGAGAACTTTACGGCAGAATTTCTGTAGACACAACAGATCCGGTGAAATCTAATTCCGGAAATATGTTTGCCGCTCTTCTGGCCAGCGTGCTGAACGGCGGAGAGACAGTAAACGAACAGACGGTAGAGACAGTATTGCCAGAACTAAAGGAGATTTATTCCAGGCTTGGGTATATGGAAACTTCTTCTTCAGATATTTTTGACCAGTTTCTGAAGATGGGAATAGGAGCAAAACCTATGATAGCAGGTTATGAAAGCCAGATCCTGGAATTTGCGGCCCAAAATCCTGAAGATTATGAACAGCTGAAAGAGGATATCGTGATGATCTATCCTACCCCTACAGTCTGGTCTACTCATGTGTACATTGCTCTGGATGACCAGGGAAAAAATGGGGCTGCAGCTCTTCTTGATGAAGACGTGCAGCGTTTGGCCTGGGAAAAACACGGATTTCGGACTAACAATTATGAGACCCTGGAAAATGGCGGCGGCCAGGAAGTGGAAGAGCTGGCAGGAGATATTACCAGGGTAGTACCGGTTCCCGATTATCCGGCAATGAAAAGGATCATAGAGGGGCTTTAAGGACCTTATGGCGTTTGGCAGTACACTAGCGATACAAGAAAGATACAAGAAAAATTTGTGTTTTTGAGGTGCTTATCTTGCCTTTGTGCTTGGAATATGCTATACTATCGCACGTTGCAAAGCTCATAAAAACCAAGGTCTATAGGGCTTGCCGCCGATTCCCGGCGTTAAATGAATCGAGTGTTCGAGACCTTCCACTCGTAAAACAAAACTAAAGGAGATAATTAAATATGAGAGACAAAAAAGTAACTTTTCTGACCCAGGCGGCTATGATCGCTGCGCTTTATGTGGTGCTGACTTTTGTTTTTGCACCTATCAGCTTTGGAGAGGTACAGATCCGTATTGCCGAGATGCTTACCGTTCTGCCTATTTTTACCCCGGCAGCAGTTCCGGGACTGTTTGTAGGCTGTCTCATCGGTAACATTACCGGCGGAGCTATGCTGCCGGATGTGATTTTTGGAAGTATAGCGACCCTTGTGGGAGCAGCAGGAACCTATTGTCTGAGAAACACGAACCGGTTCTTTGCGGTATTGCCTCCTATTGTGGCAAATGTTCTTATTGTGCCATTTGTACTCCGCTATGCCTATGGAGTTGCTCTTCCCATACCATTCCTGATGCTTACAGTAGGGATTGGAGAAGTAGTCTCCTGTGGGGTTCTTGGAAACTGTCTGATCACTGTTCTGAACAGATACAGGACCAGAATTTTCAGCAGAGCATAGGCTGGACTTAAAGGAAGATTTTTAGAAGTATTCCCGAAAAGGGCTGCGAAAGCAGCTCCGGGAATACTTTTTTTCGTTATAATACATTATCAAAGTAAATTCTTTTGGGTCTTCCAATCATTTACTTTGACATACCATAGACCTTATGATAAACTAAAATCAATTATGGAGTCTTATACCCTTAGGGTTCAGCAACATTATGGAAATAAAAATGTATAGAGGTGAACGAATTGGATAAGAATGAATACAGGGCAAAACTGGATGAAATAAATGACCTGGTAGACCGGCAGGATTACAGAGGCGCCCTTAAGATCGTAGACACCATTGACTGGCGCAGGGTAAGGAGCGCCAGAACACTGTGTATGGTGGGCGAAATTTATGAAGCGAACAAACGATACGAAGACAGCCGGAAACTTCTTTTGATGGCTCATCACAGAGCGCCTATTGGAAGAACGGTATTGTACCGGCTGGTGGAGCTGTCTGTTAAAATGAGGAATTTTGATGAGGCGGCAGATTATTACAAACAGTTTGTAGAGATTTCTCCTAACGACAACAGTCGTTATATCCTGAAATATAAACTTGCCAGAGGAAAAAGGGCTCCTTTGGAAGAACAGATATCGATTCTCCAGGAGTATAAGAGCAGAGAGTATACAGAGAGATGGGCCTATGAGCTTGCCAGACTTTATGCTAAGGCAGGAAATAAGGAAGCCTGTATAGAGGAATGTGACGACCTGATCCTGTGGTTCAGTGAAGGCAAGTATGTGACCAAGGCCATGGAGCTGAAAATGAAATATACTCCTCTGACACCTATTCAGCAGGATAAGTATGACCATCGTTTCCAGAAGGGATATTCACCGGCTGCAGCAGCCAAGGCTGTGGCAGCGGCATCTCAGGCAGCAGAAAAAGTAGTTAGTGCTGCTACACCTTTGACAGAAAGCAGCGACGGAGAAATTGAAGAGCTCATCAAGAACGTTATGGCTGGAGAATCTGCCGGTGCTGCCGGCCAGGACAGTGGGATGGGTTCGCAGTCTCAGGTTTCCGATACCAGAGAATTGAAGGATAAAGCAGCCCAGGAGATTATGGACGTTCTGCCGGCTAAGGGAGAAGAGACTTCGGAGACTGCGGCTACCAGGGAGCCTTCAGAGAAAAAAGAATATATAGTAAAGGATCTGGAACCGGAAATTTTTGGCAGTTCTTCAGAGTTTAAGCCTTTCCATGTGGAAGGTGCCATGAAAACTGCTGTAAAGGTTCAGGCACCAAAATCTCAGCCTATTAAGGAAGAAGACATCAATCCAGAAGACTTTAAGACAGACTTAAAGGAAAAAGAACTGGATCTGGAAGCTCTGCTGGCTGAGACAGCCAACGAACTTGCCCAGGCAGTGGCAGAGGAGACAGAAAAAACGGAATCTGCAGAGGCAGGCGAAGAAGTAGAAGCTTCTGAAGCAGAAGCAGAGGAAGAAGCAGTTTCTGAGGAGACTGTTGAGGAGTTTGAAGAGCCGGAAGAATCTGTAGAGGAAGACGGGGAGAAAGAGACTGCCCCGGAAGAAATTCTTCAGACAGATGAAGAACAGGAAATGCCGGCTCCGGCTGCAGCTAAGGCTGCCATGGTAGCAGATGCCATCGCTTCTGCTCTTATGGAAAAGGCCGAAGAGTTTGAAAAAGACGCTCAGAAAGAGCAGGATGCAAAGCAGGCTCTGGGAGATACCAGAGAAATTGTTACAGAAGAGATTATTGACACAGAATTTGGGGTGCCGGTGGTAGAAGCTGTGGAAGAGGCGGCATTTGAGGAAGAAATGTCTGCAGAGTCTGAAATGGAAGAAACCGCTGATACAGAGTTAGAAGAAGTGTCCGAGCCTGAAGCAGAAGAAACTGTGGATACAGAGGCAGAAGAAGTATCTCAGTCTGAAGCGGAAGAGACCATTGCCATGGAAGCAGAAGAAGAGACAGTTGCGCCAGAGGAAACAGAAACTGAGCCTGGAGAAGCCTGGGAAGAAGTACCTCAGGATACAAAAGTGATTCCTTCAGAAGAAGTAAAAGAGGCCCTGGGAGAAATCGATCTGTCTGCAGCCCTGGAACAGGAACTTGAGGAAACAGTACTTCCGGAAAAAGAGCAGGCCCGGGAAGAGGCTTTGGAGGAAACGCCACAGCCTGTACGTACAGTGGAACCGGCAGCTTTCAGTACTGCAGTAGAAGGCCTTATGCGCCACCACCTTACAGAAGAAGAGCACAGAAGACTGTTTACATATTTTGCTCCGGTCCCAGGTATGAGCCAGCAGATCAATGAGGCTCTGGATATCGCTCAGGAGTCCGCCTGTGCAAAGACTTCCCAGGCAGGAAACATCATTGTTACAGGCAGGGAAGGTTCTGGAAAGACAAAACTTTCTGAGGGGCTGATAAAAGCTCTGTGTAAGGAAAGACAGATGCAGGGGGCCAAGGTGGCATATCTGGAAGCAGATGAGCTGAACAAAAAAGACCCGGCAGCAGTTGTGGATAAACTGTCAGGAGGCTTTCTGGTAGTGGAGCATGCGGGAGCTCTGGAAGAAGCAGTTGTGGAAAATATGTCAAAGGCAATGGAGTTTAAGACAAACCGCCTTACCGTTATCCTGGAAGACCTGAAACCGGGAATCCGGGAGCTGGAAGAAAAATATCCGGAATTCATGAAAAAATTTGATTCCCGCATAGTTATTCCTGTATTTACCAATGATGAGCTCGTGTCCTTTGCCAAGACTTATGCGAAGGAACTGGGATATAAGATTGATGATATGGCAGTTCTGGCTCTTTATACACTGATCGGAGACAATCAGAATGAAGAGAACCCGGTTTCTATTGGTATGGTAAGAGAAATGATGGATGAGGCCATTAAAAAGGCTTCGAAGAAAGGACGCCGTCCAGGAAGAAGAGTAAGCAAGCGTCATCTGGATGAAAGCGGAAGAATCATGATTTATGAGAAAGACTTTGATATTTAAGGGAGGAAGATAGAATGACAGCCCCATATCTGGGAAATCCCAAGAAGACCATAGAAGTTCTTCAGAAGTATGACTTTGTTTTTCAGAAAAAATATGGGCAGAACTTCCTCATTGATACCCACGTCCTGGATAAGATCATAAATGCAGCAGAAATAACAGAAGAAGACTTTGTTCTGGAGATTGGTCCCGGAATCGGGACCATGACCCAGTACCTGGCTTCCAGAGCCAGAGAGGTTTTTGCTGTGGAGATTGACAGGGCGCTGATCCCCATACTGGAGGATACCCTCAGTGACTTTAAGAATGTAACAATTCTGAATGAAGATATATTGAAGGTAGATATCAGAAAATTGGCAGAGGAGCACAACCAGGGGAAACCTATAAAAGTTGTGGCGAATCTGCCATATTATATTACAACGCCGATCATTATGGGGTTGTTTGAGGAAAAAGTGCCTGTAGAATCCATTACGGTTATGGTACAGAAAGAAGTGGCAGACAGGATGCAGACAGGCCCGGGCAGCAAAGACTATGGAGCCTTGTCGCTGGCGGTTCAGTACTATGCCAGCCCCTATATTGTGGCCAATGTACCGCCGAATTGCTTTATGCCCAGGCCAAAAGTCGGAAGTGCGGTGATACGTCTTTCCAGACATGAGAAGCCTCCGGTAGAAGTGAAAGATTCCAGCCTTATGTTCAGGATCATCCGGGCTTCTTTTAACCAGAGAAGAAAAACTCTGGTAAATGGACTGAAGAACGCCGGAGATCTGGATTTTACAAAGGAGCAGATAGAGAAGGCAGTGTCTGACTGCGGCTTTCCTGCCGGGGTCAGAGGCGAGGCCCTGACACTGGAAAACTTTGCTGCTTTAGCCAACCGTCTCCTGGAAATCACAAATGAATAAGCAGATAACGTAAAAGCCACCGCAGTTTTTGCTGCGATGGCTTTCTCTATAAATATTAAAGGAAGGAGAGCCGACCCGTCAGGGCCGACATATGAAAAAGAAAATATAAAAATAATTTGTTCTTATTATTTTTATGGTTTTAGTATATCCGCTAAATATGTTGAAATCATGTGTAAGTTGTGAAGTTTTCATGAACGAAATTAAAAAGATTTATGAATGGCAAAATGGAGGTTTCAGCGTTCCAGATCAAAGGGGCTTG
>NZ_NFIF01000029.1:0-31789 GCF_002161645.1 Blautia sp. An46
TAGTATATCCGCTAAATATGTTGAAATCATGTGTAAGTTGTGAAGTTTTCATGAACGAAATTAAAAAGATTTATGAATGGCAAAATGGAGGTTTCAGCGTTCCAGATCAAAGGGGCTTGTTCGTATTTTCAGATGGCGGATATCCAGGAAATGCTCGCAGCTAAGCCGTATTCCGCCCATTAATCCAGAGATATCCTGGAGGCGGGAAGAGATGATCCTACAGTCTCTGTTTTGGTGTTTTGCCAGATACTCCACGATCCTGGAATTGATGTCAGGAATATAGTTTGAAAAGGAACTGTTCAGCACGATTAAGTCCGTATTAAAGGTATTGATCAGGTTGTTGATCCCAATGGACATATATTTTATAAACAGCTCCATCATGTTGTAAGCTTCAGGAGCTTTCTGGTTATAGTCCGAAAGAAATTCATCTATGGTAACCGTTTCTTTTCCTGTCCGGCTGGCGTATTCCTCCAAAATGGCTTTTTCTGAGGCATAGAGTTCAAAACAGCCACGATTCCCACAGGGACAGAGTTTTCCATCGGGAAACAAGATAGTATGGCCAAATTCGCCTGCATAGCCGTCCTTTCCTTTATACAGATGTCCATCGATGAGGATTCCCATTCCGATACCATCATGGACATTAATATGAATCATATTCCGACAGCCATAGTGGAAGGCGGATTCTCCAAGTACAGAAAGATTGGCCTCATTTTCGACAATTACAGGAATACGGAATCTTTCTTCCAGAAGGCTGCCCAGCTCCGGATCGGGCAATGGATAATAAGGGGTAAATATAATTCTGTTATTCTGTACAACCCCATAAATGCCCACAGAAATCCCCAGGATTTTTCTCTTTGACTCATCCTGTTCCTTTAAGTGCTCTTCAATAATGGCGGTAAGGAGTGGGAAAAGCCTGTCCTCAGGATGGAAAGGATATTCCTTTACCCGGCAGTTTTCTCCCTTCAGATCAGAAATTAAAGCCAGTATTTGTCTGGGACGCACATCTATAGCCAGAGACCCTCCATACTGCTGGTTAAACTCCAGGAGGATCGGCTTGCGCCCAAGAGAGGTTTTTGCGCTGCCGATTTCCAGGATCAGATTCTGCTGGATCAGGTCCTGGACAATAGCAGAAATCGTGGCTTTTGTAAGTTTCAGATGCTTGGAAAGCTCTGCTCTTGAAACAGGAGGGTTATTTACGATATATTCCAGGACCAGACGCCGGTTATTATCACGTATCATTTCCTGATTGGCGATAGGCATACAAACAGCCTCCTTTTTACAAAATTTTTTTTATCATAACACTTATATGAAATCCAGGGCAAGTACAATTTGTTTAGCGACTATACAAAAGAGGGGAGAAGTTCACAGAAAGTTTAGATGTAGAATTGAGAAAACTGTGTTATAATAAAAAACGTTACAAAAAATCAGCTCTTTACAGAGGAGATGTTACTATGAAAAAAAGATGGATGGCAATTCTATTAACATGCATTATGGCAGTGGCCCTTCCTGTTACCGCATACGGGGCCAGTGATAATAAAAACACAGATACGCCTTACGTAGCTTTGGGGGCAGATCTGAACCAGGAGGAGCGGGCAACAGTTCTCAGGCTTCTGGGTATCAGCGAAGAAGATTTGAATAATTATACGGTGACCACAGTCACCAATGCAGATGAGCATGAGTATCTGGATTCTTATCTCAGCAGCAGTATTATTGGCTCCAGAGCTCTTTCTTCCGTAATGGTTGAGGGAACAGCGGAAGGCAGCGGCATTAATGTCACAACCAGCAATATTACTTACTGTACACCGGGAATGTATGAGAATGCATTAGCTACTGCAGGTATTGAAAATGCGGACATTAAAGTGGCAGGACCTTTTAATATTTCCGGCACGGCAGCTCTTGTAGGCGCTATCAAAGCTTATGAGAACATGACAGGGGAAGAGGTAAAGAAAGAAAATGCAGATACGGCTACTAATGAGCTGGTAGTTACCGGACAGGTGGCAGAGAATGTAGGTGACCAGGAAAAGGCAGAGCAGCTTATCGGTGCAGTAAAGGGCGAAGTGGTAGAGGGAAATGCCACCACTACAGAAGAAATCGGCAATGTGGTAGACCAGGCAGCCCAGGAGATGGAAGTAAATCTTTCAGAGGAAGACCGACAGGCGATTATCGATTTGATGAAAAAGATAGATGATCTGAACCTGAACATTGACAGCTTGAAGGAACAGGCAAGTAATCTCTATGATCAGATTGCAGGATTGGATCTGAATCTGAATATTGATGAGGAACAGGTGAAAGGGTTCTTTGAGAAAATACTGGATTTCTTCCGGGGATTATTTTCTTAAAATAATTCTTGACAAACACAAAAGTATATGATATGGTATCAAAGGATTAGCTGCCGAAGACAGCAGGTGCCGTAAGGTATAATGATGAAAACGCCTGCCGAGGAAAGGTTCATTCTTAATTACAGAAGCAAGAGCCGATGGTTTTTGCGGATATAAGATTGATATATACCTCTTTGTCTTCCGGACGAAGAGGTTTTTCTTATTCGAGGCCAGAGGGAGCTCAGGCCGAAGCAGCGCAGCCTAAAAAAATAAGGAGGTGCACAATTCATGGCAAAAGTAGAACTTAAAAAACCTGTCGTAGAAGAGATTTCCAACAGCATTAAAGATGCAGCATCTGTAGTGCTGGTAAACTACAAAGGCATCAATGTTGAGCAGGATACTCAGATGCGTAAGGAATTAAGAGAAGCTGGTGTTGTCTACAAAGTTTACAAAAACACTATGATGAACTTTGCGTTCAAAGGAACGCCATGCGAAGAACTGTGCAAGCATTTAGAGGGAACAAACGCTCTGGCTGTATGTGCAGAAGATGCTACAGCTCCTGCAAGAATCCTTGCTAAATATGCAAAGACAGTTCCTACTCTGGAATTAGTTGCCGGTGTCGTAGAAGACACATACTACGATCAGGCAGGAATGGAAGCACTGTCCAAGATTCCTTCAAGAGAAGAACTTCTCGGAAAACTTCTTGGAAGCATCCAGTCTCCTATCGCAAACTTTGCTCGTGTGCTTAATCAGATCGCTGAGCAGCAGGCTTAATGAGCAGGTATTTTGAAAAGTAAAGAGCCTGTATATGACACAGGTACAATAAAAAAGAAAAATAATCGGAGGTAAATAATAATGGCAAAGTTAACAACAGCTGAATTTATTGAAGCTATCAAAGAGTTATCTGTATTAGAGTTAAATGAATTAGTAAAAGCATGTGAAGAAGAATTTGGTGTATCTGCAGCAGCAGGCGTTGTAGTTGCAGCAGCAGGCGGAGCTGGAGAAGCAGCAGAAGAGAAAGATGAGTTTGATGTTGAGCTGACAGAAGTTGGACCAAACAAAGTTAAAGTCATCAAAGTTGTTCGTGAAGTAACAGGTTTAGGTCTGAAAGAAGCTAAAGAAGTTGTAGACGGAGCTCCTAAGGTTCTGAAAGAGGCTGCTTCTAAGGCTGAGGCTGAAGAAATCAAAACAAAACTGGAAGGCGAAGGCGCTAAAGTTACTCTTAAATAATTCAGAGAAATTTTTACCTATGCTGAGGACCGGGCAGATTATCTGCCCGGTTTTTTTATACTGGAGTTTATGAAGAACGATAAATTTGGATTGAAGAAGCAGGTGTCAATTTGTGCAAGATATATTATAAAAATTAAATATTCCTAAAAATTATATAAAGTATATCCAATTATTATATTATAAAAACTTTACAATTCAGAACTTTGTTGATATACTATTTTAGTGTAATAAAATTCTACGAGAGGGAGGAATTGACATGATTACCTTTATTATCGGTCTTGTTATCCTGTTTGGAGGTGCGGCCCTTTACGGTAAATTCTGTGAAAAAGTATTCGGGCCTGACGACAGGAAGACACCAGCATACACCAAACAGGATGGTGTAGACTTTGTTCCCATGAGAGAGTGGAAAAACAGTTTGATCAACCTGCTGAACATTGCAGGTACCGGTCCTATCCTTGGACCTATCCAGGGTATTCTGTTCGGGCCTATCGCCTTTATCACAATACCAATCGGAAATATTATCGGCGGTGCCATGCATGATTATTTTTCAGGAATGATCTGCTTAAGAGACGGCGGTTCTCAGATGCCTGAGACTATCCGTAAGTACAGCAATAAAGGCGTGTATACGGTATATCAGATTTTCTGCAGTCTGCTGCTTCTTCTGGTTGGCGCGGTATTTATCTATACACCTGGCGACATCGCAGCTACACAGGTATTCGGATTTGACGGAGCTGCTACTTCTGTTTCTACATGGGTGATTTATGGTGTGATCTTTGTTTACTATCTGATCGCTACTGTATTCCCTATTGATAAGATTATCGGACGTATTTATCCTGTTTTCGGAGCAATCCTGCTGTTCTCAGCTATTGGTGTGTTTATTGGCTTGTTTGTAAAGGGATATCCCCTTGTAGAACTGTGGGGTAACTGGAACGGTGTAGTTGCGTATGGCGATTACTTCAATGGAAATCATTTTATTCCGATTTTCTTTATCACAGTTGCCTGCGGTATCCTTTCTGGATTCCATTCTACACAGACTGCTATTATTTCCCGTACTATGAAGAGCGAGAAACAGGGCCGCATGACATTCTACAACATGATGGTTCTGGAAGGATTCATCGCTATGGTATGGGCAGCAGGAGCTATGGGTGTTTACAATCTGGGGCTTCAGGCTGCAGATGCTTCTCTGGCTACAGCGACTATCGGTGTTGTATGTAAGAACATTCTTGGACCTGTAGGCGGCATTATCGCTCTGTTAGGTGTTATTGTTCTTCCTATTACATCAGGAGATACAGCCCTTCGTTCTCTGCGTCTTGCTATTGCGGAGTCTTTCCATATTGATCAGACTTCCAAGGCAAAACGTCTGGGACTGTCTGCAGTGATCTTTGCATTAGTAGCTGTGATCCTGGTATTCGCAAAAATGAATGCCAATGGCTTCAATATTCTGTGGCGTTACTTCGCATGGTCAAATCAGACCCTGTCTCTGTTCGCATTTTTGGCTATCTCTGTCTGGATGTTTGAGAACGGAAAAGCCAAATTTGCATGGATGCCTCTGATCCCAGGCGCATGGTATGCATTTGTAACCATTACATATATTGCAAATGCAAAGATCGGTTTCAACATTCCATGGACCGGAGCTTACATCATTGGCATCTGCGCAGCAGCAATCTATGTGGGCGTTATTATCTGGTATGCTAACAAGAGAAAGGCTTTAGCAAAGAAATTCTAAAAATAGAAGTTGATTGAACTGGAAAGACAAAGCTGCCTGTGGGCTGTTGAAAGAACGGCCTGTGGGTGGCTTTTTCTTTTGAAAAGTGTAAAACTTTGGGAAAAAACTTGTTGACATGCTTGACGAACTGTGATATAGTGAGAAATGCACTATTATGGCAAGTTATGCCTGGAGGTCAAATATAAAAGACTTCCACATAAATAAATTAAAACATACAAGGGGTGAAACGTCAATGGAGAAAAACAGAATCCGTTCCGTAACTAGTGGCAAGAGTATGAGAATGACATACCAGCGCCAGAAGGAAGTTCTGGAAATGCCGAACCTGATCGAGGTACAGAAAGATTCTTATCAGTGGTTTTTGGACGAAGGACTGAATGAAGTTTTTGAAGACATATCTCCTATCGCTGACTACAGCGGTAAATTAAGCTTAGAGTTTATTGGCTTTACTTTGTGTGAGGAAGAAAGAAAATATTCCATCGAAGAATGCAAGGAGAGAGATGCCACCTATGCCGCACCATTGAAGGTAAAGGTGAGACTGCACAACAAGGAAAACGGCGAAATTACCACACATGAAATATTTATGGGTGACCTGCCGCTGATGACAGAGACCGGTACATTCGTAATTAATGGAGCTGAACGTGTAATTGTCAGCCAGTTAGTTCGTTCGCCGGGTATTTATTACTCAATTGCACATGATAAACTGGGCAAGACCCTGTATTCCTGTACTGTAATCCCTAACAGAGGAGCATGGCTGGAATACGAAACCGACTCCAATGACGTATTCTATGTACGTGTAGACAGAACTAGAAAAGTCCCCATTACTGTTTTGATCCGTGCACTGGGAATTGGCACCAATGCGGAAATTATAGATCTTTTCGGCGAAGAGCCGAAGATATTAGCCAGCTTCACAAAGGACACTTCCGAAAATTATCAGGAAGGTCTGCTGGAATTATATAAGAAGATCCGCCCAGGTGAGCCATTGGCAGTAGAGAGTGCTGAAAGCCTGATCACAAGTATGTTTTTTGACCCCCGCCGTTATGATCTGGCTAAAGTGGGACGTTATAAATTTAATAAAAAGTTATTGCTCCGCAATCGTATCACAGGACATAAGCTTGCTGAAGAAGTAGTAGATATCACTACTGGTGAGATTATTGCAGAGGCAGGAACTGTTGTGACAAAAGAGCTGGCAGATCAGATCCAGAATGCAGCGGTTCCTTATGTGTGGATCCAGGGCGAAGAGCGTAACATTAAAGTTCTCTCCAGTATGGCAGTTGACATAAGAAATTATGTGGACCTGAGCGAAGAAGAATTAAAAGAGTTAAATGTTACAGAATTAGTATATTATCCTGTTCTGGCAAAGATTCTGGAAGAAAATGAGGATATTGACGATATTAAGGCTGCAATCCATCAGGAGATCCATGAGCTGATTCCAAAGCACATTACCAAAGAAGACATTCTGGCTTCTATTAACTATAATATGCATCTGGAATATGGTCTGGGTACAGATGACGATATCGACCATCTGGGCAACCGTCGTATCCGCTCTGTTGGAGAACTGCTTCAGAATCAGTACAGGATCGGTCTTTCCAGACTGGAAAGAGTCGTTCGTGAGAGAATGACTACTCAGGATATTGAGGGGATTTCTCCTCAGTCACTGATCAATATCAAACCGGTGACTGCAGCTGTGAAAGAATTTTTCGGTTCTTCTCAGCTGTCACAGTTCATGGATCAGAATAACCCGCTGGGTGAGCTGACACACAAGAGACGTCTGTCTGCACTGGGCCCAGGAGGTCTGTCCCGTGACCGTGCCGGATTCGAGGTTCGAGACGTTCACTATTCCCATTACGGGAGAATGTGTCCTATCGAGACTCCTGAGGGACCAAACATCGGTCTGATCAACTCCCTTGCATCTTATGCAAGGATCAACGAATATGGATTTGTAGAAGCACCATATAGAAAAATCGACAAGTCTGATCCTAAAAATCCAAGGGTAACAGATGAAGTTGTTTATATGACTGCTGATGAAGAAGATAATTACCATGTGGCTCAGGCTAATGAGCCTCTGGATGAAGAAGGACATTTTATCCGTAAAAATGTATCCGGACGTTACAGAGAAGAGACTCAGGAATATGAACGTCAGATGTTTGATTACATGGACGTATCTCCTAAGATGGTATTCTCTGTGGCTACAGCTTTGATCCCGTTCCTGCAGAACGACGATGCTAACCGCGCCCTTATGGGTTCCAACATGCAGCGTCAGGCAGTGCCTCTTCTGACTACCGAAGCTCCTGTTGTAGGTACCGGTATGGAAGCGAAAGCTGCCGTGGACTCCGGCGTTTGCGTGGTTGCAAAGAAATCCGGTACAGTAGAATGTGCAGCATCCAAAGAGATTATTATCAAAAATGACGATGGAACAAGAGATGTATATCATCTGACAAAATTCATGCGAAGCAACCAGAGCAACTGCTACAATCAGAGACCTATCGTGTCCAAGGGAGAGCATGTAGAGGCCGGCGATGTTATCGCTGACGGACCTTCTACTTCCAAAGGAGAGCTGGCTCTTGGAAAGAACCCTCTGATCGGATTTATGACTTGGGAAGGTTATAACTACGAGGATGCGGTTCTTTTAAGTGAAAGACTGGTTATGGATGATGTATACACATCTGTTCATATAGAAGAGTATGAGGCAGAGGCCAGAGACACCAAGCTGGGACCGGAAGAGATCACAAGAGACGTTCCCGGCGTAGGTGACGACGCCCTGAAAGACCTTGATGAGAGAGGTATCATCCGTATCGGCGCAGAAGTACGGGCGGGAGATATCCTGGTAGGTAAAGTTACTCCTAAGGGAGAGACAGAACTTACTGCAGAAGAACGTCTGCTCCGTGCTATCTTCGGTGAGAAGGCCAGAGAGGTAAGAGATACATCTCTGAAAGTTCCTCACGGAGAATACGGTATTGTAGTAGATGCAAAAGTATTTACAAGAGAAAACGGAGATGAACTTTCTCCGGGAGTAAATGAGGCTGTACGCATTTATATTGCTCAGAAGAGAAAGATTTCCGTAGGAGATAAAATGGCCGGACGTCACGGAAACAAGGGTGTTGTTTCCCGTGTACTTCCTGTAGAAGATATGCCATTCCTGCCAAATGGCCGTCCTCTGGACATCGTGCTGAACCCTCTGGGCGTGCCTTCCCGTATGAACATCGGACAGGTGCTGGAAATCCATCTGAGTCTTGCGGCAAAAGCCCTGGGATTCAATATTGCTACTCCGGTATTTGACGGCGCCAACGAGGTGGATATCCAGGATACGCTGGAGATGGCAAATGATTATGTAAATACAGAAGATTTTGAAGAATTCCGTGAAAAATATCAGGATACTCTGCGTCCGGAAGTTATGCAGTTCCTTGACGAGAACAAAGCCCACAGAGAGCTGTGGAAGGGAGTTCCCATTTCCAGAGACGGAAAGGTAAGACTGAGAGACGGACGTACAGGAGAGTATTTTGACAGTCCTGTAACTATCGGACACATGCATTACCTGAAACTCCATCACCTGGTAGATGATAAGATCCATGCACGTTCCACAGGTCCATACTCACTGGTAACACAGCAGCCTCTGGGTGGTAAAGCTCAGTTCGGCGGCCAGCGTTTCGGAGAGATGGAGGTTTGGGCTCTGGAAGCATACGGTGCATCTTATACCCTTCAGGAGATCCTGACTGTAAAATCCGATGATGTTATCGGACGTGTAAAAACTTATGAAGCCATTATCAAGGGTGACAATATTCCTGAGCCGGGAGTACCGGAATCCTTTAAGGTTCTCTTAAAAGAACTTCAGTCCCTGGGACTTGATGTGAGAGTTCTGAGAGAGGATATGACAGAGGTAGAGATCATGGAAAACGTGGACTATGGCGATACGGATATGCGTCATATCATTGAAGGGGATTCCAGAGGCAGAGATAATGAGGACTATGCCGGCCATGGCTTTACCAAACAGGAGTTTGAAGGCGAAGAGCTGGTAGATGTTGAAGAGGAACCGGAAGAAGAGGATGAAGTATTCTTAGGTTTAGATGATACTCTTGATGAAGAGTAATAGGAAAGGAGTCCGCAATGCCAGAAACAGCAAATAAAGAGGTATATCAGCCGCTGACCTTTGATGCCATTAAGATTGGACTGGCATCTCCGGAAAAAATCCGGGAATGGTCTCACGGTGAAGTAAAAAAACCAGAAACTATTAATTATAGAACATTAAAGCCGGAAAAGGACGGACTTTTCTGCGAAAGGATTTTCGGACCCAGCAAGGACTGGGAATGTCACTGCGGCAAATATAAGAAAATCCGTTACAAAGGCGTTATCTGTGACAGATGTGGCGTAGAAGTTACCAAATCATCTGTCCGCAGGGAACGTATGGGACACATTGAACTGGCAGCGCCGGTTTCCCACATCTGGTATTTTAAGGGAATTCCTTCCAGAATGGGTCTTATCCTGGACCTGTCACCAAGAACACTGGAAAAGGTTCTGTACTTTGCCAGCTACATTGTGCTGGATGCTGGAACCACAGACCTTCAGTACAAACAGGTCCTTACTGAGAAAGAATATCAGGATGCCAGAGAAAAATATGGTGAGAACTTCCGTGTGGGCATGGGAGCTGAAGCTGTTAAGGAGCTTCTGGAAGCCATTGACCTGGAGAAAGAGTCTGCAGAACTGAAAGCAGGCCTGAAGGATTCCACAGGTCAGAAGAGAGCCCGCATCATCAAACGTCTGGAAGTTGTAGAAGCATTCCGTGAATCTGGAAACAGACCGGAATGGATGATCATGACTGTAGTTCCGGTAATCCCGCCGGACCTTCGTCCAATGGTACAGCTGGACGGCGGACGTTTTGCGACCTCTGACTTAAATGATCTGTACAGAAGGATCATCAACAGAAATAACCGTCTGAAAAGACTGCTGGAGCTGGGAGCTCCTGATATCATTGTCCGCAATGAGAAGAGAATGCTCCAGGAAGCAGTAGATGCTCTCATTGACAACGGACGCCGTGGACGTCCTGTTACAGGTCCTGGAAACAGAGCCCTGAAATCCCTTTCCGATATGCTGAAAGGTAAATCCGGACGTTTCCGTCAGAACCTGCTGGGTAAACGTGTAGACTACTCTGGACGTTCTGTTATCGTAGTAGGACCGGAACTGAAAATCTATCAGTGCGGTCTGCCAAAGGAAATGGCTATTGAGCTGTTTAAACCTTTTGTTATGAAAGAACTGGTGTCAAACGGCACTGCTCACAATATTAAAAATGCCAAAAAGATGGTGGAGAAGCTGGAGCCTGCAGTATGGGACGTACTGGAAGATGTTATTAAAGAACATCCGGTTATGTTAAACCGTGCTCCTACCCTTCACAGGCTGGGTATCCAGGCTTTCGAGCCAATTCTGGTAGAAGGTAAGGCTATCAAGCTTCATCCCCTGGTTTGTACAGCGTTCAATGCGGACTTTGACGGTGACCAGATGGCTGTCCATCTTCCTCTGTCTGTGGAAGCTCAGGCTGAGTGCCGTTTCCTTCTGCTGTCACCAAACAACCTGCTGAAACCTTCTGATGGTGGTCCGGTAGCCGTTCCTTCACAGGATATGGTCCTGGGTATCTATTATCTGACCCAGGAAAGACCAGGAAGCAAAGGGGAAGGAAAAGCCTTTAAGAGCGTAAACGAGGCAATCCTGGCTTACGAGAACCAGGCTATCACCCTTCAGACAAAGATTGTCGTAAGACAGAAGAAGACTATGCCTGACGGAACTGTGATCCAGGGCAATGTTCATTCTACTCTGGGACGTCTGCTCTTTAACGAAATCCTGCCGCAGGATCTGGGCTTTGTAGACAGAACCATTCCCGGAAACGAACTCCTTCCGGAAATCGATTTCCTGGTAGGAAAGAAGCAGTTAAAGCAGATCCTGGAAAAAGTTATCAATACCCATGGCGCTACCAAGACCGCAGAGGTTCTGGATGATATTAAGGCTATGGGATACAAATATTCTACAAGAGCGGCCATGACCGTATCCATTTCTGATATGACTGTGCCGCCTCAGAAGCCGGAAATGATCCAGCAGGCTCAGGATACTGTAGACCTGATCACCAAGAACTTTAAGCGTGGTCTCATCACAGAGGAAGAGCGTTATAAAGAAGTTGTAGATACCTGGAAGAAGACTGACGATGCCCTGACAAGGGCTCTGCTGGACGGACTGGATAAGTATAACAACATCTACATGATGGCTGACTCCGGTGCCCGTGGATCTGATAAACAGATCAAACAGCTGGCAGGTATGCGTGGTCTGATGGCCGATACAACCGGTCATACCATCGAGCTGCCAATTAAGTCTAACTTCCGTGAAGGTCTGGACGTACTGGAATACTTCATGTCTGCTCACGGAGCTCGTAAAGGTCTTTCCGATACAGCTCTGCGTACTGCTGACTCCGGTTACCTGACAAGACGTCTGGTAGACGTTTCCCAGGAAATGATCGTCCGGGAAGTAGACTGCTGCGAAGATAAAGGCGAAATCCCAGGTATGTGGGTAAAAGCTTTTGCTGACGGCAAGGAAGAGATCGAAAGCCTTCAGGAGCGTATTACAGGACGTTTCTCCTGCGAGACTATTAAAGATAAAGATGGAAATGTTATCGTTAAGGCAAACCATATGATCACTCCGAAACGTGCTGCCCGTGTGGTGAAGGACGGTGTAAGAGAAGACGGCAAGCCATACGATGCAGTGAAGATCCGTACAATCCTTACCTGTAAGTGCAAGATTGGTGTCTGCGCAAAATGTTACGGCGCCAACATGGCAACTGGTGAGCCAGTACAGGTAGGTGAATCTATCGGTATTATTGCGGCTCAGTCCATCGGTGAGCCAGGTACACAGCTTACCATGCGTACCTTCCATACCGGCGGTGTGGCCGGCGGCGATATCACACAGGGTCTTCCCCGTGTGGAGGAGCTTTTCGAGGCAAGGAAGCCTAAGGGTCTTGCCATCATCACAGAGATCAAAGGTGTTGCCACACTGAAAGATACAAAGAAGAAACGTGAGATCATTGTGACAGACAATGAGAGCGGAGAATCTAAGACTTATCTGATCCCATACGGTTCCCGTATCAAGGTTCAGGACGGAGATTATCTGGAAGCCGGAGACGAGCTGACAGAAGGTTCTGTAAATCCTCACGATATCCTTCGTATCAAAGGCGTTCGTGCCGTACAGGACTACATGCTCCGCGAGGTGCAGAGAGTTTACCGTCTCCAGGGTGTTGAGATCAACGATAAGCACATCGAGGTTATCGTTCGTCAGATGCTGAAGAAGATCCGTGTGGAGGACAATGGAGACACAGACTTCCTGCCAGGAACACTGGTAGATGTACTGGATTTCGAGGAAAAGAACCAGGAGCTTGCCGCAGAAGGAAAAGAACCGGCAGAAGGAAAACAGGTAATGCTTGGTATTACAAAAGCATCCCTGGCAACAAACTCCTTCCTGTCCGCCGCATCCTTCCAGGAGACCACAAAGGTTCTGACAGAAGCTGCCATCAAGGGCAAGATCGACCCGCTGATCGGTCTGAAAGAGAACGTTCTTATTGGTAAGCTGATCCCTGCAGGAACCGGTATGAAGAAATATTCCAATGTCCGTCTGGATACAGATCTGATTCCGGAAGAAGAGGAAGAAGAACTGGAGCTGGATGAGGATATCCAGGAAGATGAAGTTCAGGATCAGGAGATTCTGGATGAAAGCGTTCTGGAGGAAGAGGAAGCAGAGCTTTCTGAAGATGAAGAAGAAGCTGAATTAATCGAAGACTAAATATAAGGAGCTGCCGCACTAAAGATTCCTGATACAGGTTTCATGCGGCAGCCTTTTTTCGCAGTGAGGAGAGATTGCATGAAGAAGGGAAATGCCGGAAAAATAATTTTAGGGATTATGTTTGGGATCATTGTAGTACTTTCAGCAATATTGGCAATGCTTACTATAAGAAATAAAAAAGCGCAGAATGCAGTAGCGGCGATCCAGGAAGTACAGACAGCAGATTCTGAAGAAAACGCCCGGGAAGAGAAAAAAACAGAGGCCGAAAAAATATTAGAGACCATGACTCTGGAGGAAAAGGCCGCACAGATATTTTTTGTTACACCGGAAGATATTACCGGGGTAAATACGGCTACTGTGGCAGGGGATGCTACCCGGCAGGCTCTGGAAACCTATCCGGTAGGAGGCATCGTATATTTTTCCAAAAATATCCTAGAGCCAGAACAGATCAGGTCAATGCTTGAAAATACCTGGAATTATTCTCAGGAAGTGATGAAGATCCCGGTTTGGCTGGGAGTAGATGAGGAAGGCGGACAGGTAGCCAGAGTGGCGGAAAACCCTATGTTCCAGGTGAGCAGATATGAGAGCATGAGGAGTATAGGAGACACAAAAGATCCGGATCAGGCATATCAGGCAGGGGAAACGATTGCTGCTTATTTAAAAGACCTGGGATTTAATATGGATTTTGCGCCGGATGCGGATGTTATCACAAATCCTCAGAATACGGTGATCGGCGATCGGTCTTTTGGAACGGATCCCGCCCT
Organism: Blautia sp. An46; assembly: GCF_002161645.1. Lineage (NCBI taxonomy): Bacteria > Bacillati > Bacillota > Clostridia > Lachnospirales > Lachnospiraceae > Blautia > Blautia sp. An46. The sequence continues at coordinate 13,845 of NZ_NFIF01000029.1, forward strand.
GGTAGGGGAGATGACTGCCGATGCGGTGGCCGGCTTCCAGGATCAGGGGATATCTGCCTGTATAAAGCATTTTCCCGGACATGGACAGACAGAAGGAGATACTCATGAAGGGTATGCTTATACAGAGAAAACGCTGGAAGAGATGAAAAACAGTGATTTGATCCCTTTTCAGGAGGGCATCAAAGCCGGAACAGATTTTGTGATGGTATCCCATATTTCTGCACCGAATGCTCTTTCTCAGGATCTGCCGGCATCTTTATCCTCAGAAATTATCACAGATCTCCTCAGGGGAGAAATGGGATATGAAGGGATTATTATTACAGATGCCATGAATATGGGGGCTATTGCCGAGAATTACGATTCTGCCCAGGCAGCGGTTATGTCTTTTCAGGCAGGAGCGGATATGATCCTGATGCCAGAGGATTTTCAGGCTGCTTATCAGGGGATCCTGCAGGCAGTCAGCAGCGGAACCATCTCAGAAGAAAGGCTGAACCAGTCTGTTGTGCGCATTTTAGAAACAAAACTAGAAAAATTTTAAAAAAAATCCTTGACAGGGAAAATACTGGTGGATATAATGAGAGAGCGTGCAAAAATACGCAAGTTTTTTTTGTGTACGAAAAAGTTTATTCATGAGGATGAATAACTGGCAGCCACTATTCCTTCTATATATATTATAGAAGGACCCGCAAATTCTACAGGAGGTGAAAAGGAATGCCAACATTTAATCAGTTAGTAAGAAAAGGACGCCAGACTACAACCAAGAAGTCTACAGCACCTGCACTTCAGAAGAGCTACAACTCTTTACGGAAAAAAACTTCCGATATGTCTTCTCCACAGAAGAGAGGTGTATGTACTGCTGTTAAGACTGCTACACCTAAGAAGCCTAACTCAGCTCTTAGAAAGATCGCCAGAGTTCGTCTTTCAAATGGAATCGAAGTAACAAGCTACATTCCAGGAGAAGGTCACAACTTACAGGAGCACAGCGTTGTTCTGATCCGTGGCGGTAGGGTAAAAGACTTACCAGGTACCAGATACCACATCATCCGTGGTACATTAGATACCGCAGGCGTTGCTAACAGACGTCAGGCCCGTTCTAAATACGGCGCTAAGAGACCGAAAAAATAATTAAGCGACTAAATTTATAAATCCAGAATAACAGTTCAGGCTGTTATGATGAATTCATAGAAGTCACAGAGAACTATTAAATTGTACCGGGATTCCATAAGCCCATAAGTGGCTGCGGGTTTATATAGAGAAGATACCGAGTGCGAACATGCAGAATAGTTTGTGTGAGTACCTATGATTTAATCGAAAATGATTAAGGAGGGAAGTAACGTGCCACGTAAAGGACATATTCAGAAAAGAGACGTTCTGGCTGATCCAATGTACAACAGCAAGGTAGTTACAAAACTTATCAACAGCATTATGCTGGACGGTAAGAAAGGTGTAGCTCAGAAGATCGTATACGGAGCATTCGCCAGAGTGGAAGAAAAAGCTGGAAAACCAGCTATCGAAGTATTTGAAGAGGCAATGAACAACATCATGCCTGTATTAGAGGTAAAAGCTAGACGTATCGGTGGTGCTACCTATCAGGTGCCTATCGAAGTAAGACCGGACAGACGTCAGGCTCTGGCTCTTCGCTGGCTGACCATGTTCTCCCGCAAAAGAGGCGAGAAAACCATGGAAGAAAGACTGGCTAATGAGCTGCTGGACGCTATGAACAATACCGGCGCAGCTGTTAAGAGAAAAGAAGACATGCATAAGATGGCTGAAGCAAATAAAGCATTTGCTCACTATCGTTTCTAAGAGGAGGAAATCCAATTGGCTGGAAGAGAATATCCATTAGAGAGAACCAGAAACATTGGTATTATGGCACACATCGATGCCGGTAAGACAACTCTGACAGAGCGTATCTTATACTATACCGGTGTAAACTATAAGATTGGTGATACTCATGAAGGTACTGCTACCATGGACTGGATGGAGCAGGAGCAGGAAAGAGGTATCACAATTACTTCCGCTGCCACAACATGTCACTGGACACTGGAAGAGAAGACAAAACCAAAGGCCGGTGCTTTAGAGCATCGTATCAATATCATTGATACACCTGGACACGTAGACTTTACTGTAGAGGTTGAGCGTTCTCTGCGTGTTCTGGACGGCGCTGTTGGTGTATTCTGTGCTAAGGGCGGTGTAGAACCCCAGTCAGAAAACGTATGGCGTCAGGCTGACACTTACAATGTACCACGTATGGCTTTCATCAATAAGATGGACATTTTAGGTGCAAACTTCTACAATGCTGTAGACCAGATCAAAACCCGTTTGGGAAAGAATGCGATCTGCGTTCAGCTTCCAATCGGTAAGGAAGATGAATTTAAAGGAATCATCGACCTGTTTGAAATGCAGGCTTACATCTACAATGATGAGAAAGGTGACGATATTTCTGTTACCGATATCCCTGAAGATATGCAGGAAGAGGCTGAGCTGTACCACACAGAATTAGTAGAAAAAATCTGTGAGCTGGACGACGACCTGATGATGGCATATCTGGAAGGTGAAGAGCCAAGCATTGAGGAACTGAAAAAAGTTCTGAGAAAGGCTACCTGCGAGTGTGCAGCTGTTCCTGTATGCTGCGGATCTGCTTACAGAAACAAAGGTGTACAGAAACTTCTGGATGCGATCCTGGAGTACATGCCTGCACCTACAGATATTCCTGCTATCAAAGGTACAGACCTTGAAGGAAATGAAATCGAGAAACATGCTTCTGATGAAGAGCCTTTCGCAGCTCTGGCATTCAAGATCATGACAGACCCATTCGTTGGTAAGCTGGCATACTTCAGAGTTTATTCAGGTACTATGAACTCCGGTTCTTATGTACTGAACGCTACAAAAGGCAAAAAAGAGCGTGTTGGACGTATCCTGCAGATGCATGCCAACAAGCGTCAGGAGCTGGATAAAGTATATTCCGGTGATATTGCAGCCGCTATCGGCTTCAAGTTCACAACTACAGGTGATACACTCTGTGATGAGCAGCATCCTGTAATCCTGGAGTCCATGGAATTCCCGGATCCTGTTATCGAGCTGGCTATTGAGCCTAAGACAAAAGCAGGTCAGGGCAAACTGGGCGAAGCTCTTGCAAAACTTGCAGAGGAAGACCCAACTTTCCGTGCTCATACAGATCAGGAAACTGGACAGACGATTATCGCCGGTATGGGTGAGCTTCACCTGGAGATTATCGTTGACCGTCTTCTTCGTGAGTTCAAAGTAGAAGCTAACGTAGGTGCTCCTCAGGTTGCTTACAAAGAGACAATCACAAAACCAGTTGATGTTGACAGCAAATATGCAAAACAGTCTGGTGGTCGTGGACAGTACGGTCACTGTAAAGTTAAATTCGAGCCTATGGATGCAAACGGTGAGGAAACTTATAAGTTTGAATCTACTGTTGTTGGTGGTGCTATTCCGAAGGAATACATTCCAGCAGTAGGCGAAGGTATCGAAGAGGCTATGAGAGCCGGTATCCTGGGCGGATTCCCTGTAGTAGGCATCCATGCAAATGTATATGACGGATCTTACCATGAAGTGGACTCCTCTGAAATGGCATTCCACATTGCAGGTTCTCTTGCATTCAAGGATGCTATGTCCAAGGGAGCTCCGATCCTTCTGGAGCCTATCATGAGAGTCGAAGTTACAACTCCTGAAGACTACATGGGTGATGTTATCGGTGATATCAACTCCCGCCGCGGACGTATCGAAGGTATGGACGATATCGGCGGAGGTAAAATGATCCGTGGATTCGTTCCTCTGGCAGAGATGTTCGGATACGCAACAGACCTGCGTTCCAGAACTCAGGGACGTGGTAACTACTCTATGTTCTTCGAGAAATATGAGCAGGTTCCCAAGTCTGTACAGGAAAAGGTTCTGGCAGGAAAATCAGGTAAATAAACCTTGCAAATATCCTTGATTTGCAATATAATCAAGGATAGCAGGTTGACTATATCAACCGCCTCGTTATGAGGCAACAACAAAAATTAAAATTTGCCCAGACGGGGCGCATGTTAAACAAGGAGGACATTCAAAATGGCTAAAGCTAAATTTGAAAGAAGCAAACCGCATTGTAACATTGGTACCATCGGACACGTTGACCATGGTAAAACAACTTTAACAGCTGCTATCACAAAAGTACTTTCTCACAGAGTTGCTGGTAACACAGCTACAGATTTCGAGAACATTGATAAAGCTCCAGAAGAAAGAGAACGTGGTATCACAATCTCTACAGCACACGTTGAGTATGAAACAGAAAAACGTCACTATGCACACGTTGACTGCCCAGGACATGCTGACTACGTTAAGAACATGATCACAGGTGCAGCTCAGATGGATGGAGCTATCTTAGTAGTAGCTGCTACAGACGGTGTTATGGCTCAGACAAAAGAGCACATCCTGCTGTCTCGTCAGGTAGGCGTTCCTTACATCGTTGTTTTCATGAACAAATGTGATATGGTTGACGACGAAGAGCTTCTTGAGCTGGTAGATATGGAAATCCGTGAACTGCTGAACGAGTACGAGTTCCCAGGCGATGACACACCAATCATCCAGGGTTCTGCTCTGAAAGCTCTGGAAGATCCAGACAGCGAGTGGGGCGACAAAGTTATGGAACTGATGGATGCTGTTGACAGCTATATCCCAGATCCACAGCGTGACACAGACAAACCATTCATCATGCCTGTAGAGGACGTATTCTCCATCACAGGACGTGGTACAGTTGCTACTGGTAGAGTAGAAGCTGGTACACTGCATGTATCTGAAGAAGTTGAAATCGTTGGTCTGAAAGAAGAAACACGTAAAGTTGTTGTAACTGGAATCGAAATGTTCCGTAAGCTGTTAGACGAGGCTCAGGCTGGTGATAACATCGGTGCTCTGCTTCGTGGTGTTCAGAGAAACGAAATCGAAAGAGGACAGGTTCTGGCTAAACCAGGAACAATTACCTGCCATACAAAATTTACAGCTCAGGTTTACGTTCTGACAAAAGACGAAGGTGGCCGTCATACACCATTCTTCAACAACTACCGTCCACAGTTCTACTTCAGAACAACAGACGTAACTGGTGTTTGCTTACTGCCAGAAGGTACAGAAATGTGCATGCCTGGTGATAACGTAGAAATGACAATCGAACTGATCCACCCAATCGCTATGAGCCAGGGTCTTACATTCGCTATCCGTGAAGGTGGACGTACTGTTGGATCAGGCCGTGTTGCTTCTATCATCGAGTAATACAATCTGAATATAGATTTGTTATCGTAAGATAACATTGTGTCCAAACGTAAGATACCCGTAGAACTTCGGTTCTACGGGTTTTTCTGTTGCCTGGAAATATATAAAAGGGTAGAAAAGAATAACGAACAGTATAGAAAAACGGTTGCCGGGAGATTATCCTGACAACCGCTTGTGATAACAGAATGATAACAAAATTTCCAAATTATATTAAACCTAATAAAGAACTATTATGAATTAAGGCACTAGGATTATATTTTTCTATAAGGGAATTTACGATTAAACGATATCCAGCACTTATTTTGGGGCTTAGAGTAATTTCCATTTCGGAAAAAGCAACATCGTCTAGTTGTAAATCATAGAACGGGAATGGTTGCTTTTCAAGTCCATGTAAAATCTTATTTGCCATTATTTGGACAGACGTTGGAAGTATATTAGGATCTTGATTAATATTTACAGGATAAAATTGTAAAATATATCTCCATTCATGTTGAAATTCCCAATGTATATTTTTATGAATTCCCAGGGTTCCTAGGGAAATAGAAAATTTATCACCCTCATAAGTAACTAATTTTGGATATAATTTACTAGCATCCGAAGTATATTCAACTTTATGCAAAATGTTATTACTCATTGCTGCAGGACAGATGTAGCCTTTTTTCATCATGTCAGCTATAGGAATTATCGATTTAAGATAAACACCATTGGATTCATCAGTTACAGGAAGGACACTAACCTCTTTTATTGATTCAGGAGTATTCTCAAATAACTTGAAAGGATTTGCTTTTAATTTTATTCTAACACCGGAATCAAGAGAACTGTACATTTTCCACATCGGTATACTTTCAGTTTCATCATCGGTCCATGAACTGATATAACAAAATTGTCCGATATTCTTTATATCAGAAGTTTCTTTTTCTTGCAAATCGTCCATCTGATCAAGAGAATTTAATCTGAATGTTCGATTGCTAAGAATCAACGCCAAAGTTTCAATACTTGTATAATGGTACAAAAAATCAGTACATTGATTCATGAGTTTTAACACCTCCTTATGTAAGATCATATGTCTTGATAATAGTATCTTCAGTACCCTTTTTTACGATAGTATGACAACCTATCGTAGTTCCCATAGCACGCAGTTTCCATTCTTCCTGAGTAGCGTTCAGCTTATCTAGTTCTTCCTGTCTTATATCTTCATTTTCGATAGCTAATATTTCAGCTTTTTCCTTTTCATAGACATTTTTAAATTGACACCATTTCCTGAAAAAGTCTTGCATTGTAGGATTATCGAACGTCAGTGAAACCTTCTGATCAGGTGTTTCTGCAAGCGAGAGGTTTACTGAATCATCAATAGAAAACAACAGGGAGAGTACATCTCCGACTGTTTCAATATTAAAATCCAGAAAAACACTTACATTTAATCCCAGTGCAGTTGCTATCTTTTCTAACTGATCCGGTTTTGGATTCCGGATTCCAAGTTCATATTTTCTGATCGTACCTACGTTAATGCCGGACAGCTCGGCTAACTGTATCTGACTGTACCCTCTGAATTCCCGGTATGCCCGGATTTTTTTACCTACCATAATGCTGCCTCCTTAATTATATTTGTGATTCTATTCTAGCACAAAAGTGAATGATACGAAAGAGGTTGATTTTCGCAGAGTATGAAAATGAGAATGGAATATAAAAATAAAATTCGCAAAAGGTTATTGACAAAGTCACAAAAGTGAATTATAGTATAAAACATCGAAAGAGTCACAAAAGTGACTGGAAAGGAGGACGCTATGAGAACTAATTATATGATGACTGTTGATGATGTCATGGAAGAATTAGGCGTGAAACGCAGTAAAGCATATTCCATTCTGAAGCAGCTTAATGATGAACTTGCAAAGGAAGGATATGTGGCAGTTCGTGGAAAGATTCCACGTCCCTACTGGGAAACAAAATTTTATGGATGCTCTCAGAGAGCAGTGTGAAGGAGGTTTTAAGATGTCAGCTTACAAGGACAAAACACAGGGAACCTGGTATGTGAGCTTCCGCTATATTGACTGGACAGGTAAGAAAACGCAGAAGCTGAAAAGAGGGTTCAAGACAAAGAAAGAAGCATTGAATTATGAAAAGGAATTCATAAGAAAGACTGCAGCGGATATGAAAATGGAGATGAACAGTTTTATTCAAGTCTATTTTGAAGATAAAAAGAATGAACTGAAAGAAAATTCAATCCGTAACAAGCAGCACATGATGAACAAGCACATTGTTCCGTATTTTGGAACAAGAAAAATGAATGAGATCACACCGGCAGAGATTATCCAGTGGCAGAACACCATTCAGGAAAAAGGTTACAGCAAGACTTATGAGCGTATGATTCAGAATCAGTTAAATGCACTGTTTAATCATGCACAGAAAATTTACAATCTGAAGGAAAATCCATGTAAGAAAGTAAAAAAGATGGGGAAATCGGATGCTAATAAGCTGGAATTTTGGACGAAAGCAGAATATGACAGCTTTATCGCCGGGATTGAGCCAGAGAGTGAGGATTATCTGATATTTGAAATCCTGTTCTGGACAGGAATCAGGGAAGGAGAACTTCTGGCATTGAGTCTTTCAGACTTTGATATGAGTGGTAATCTTTTGCATATCAATAAGACTTATAACCGGATCAGGAAAAGAGATGTGATTGATACTCCAAAAACAGAAAATTCAGTCCGTACCATTGATATTCCTAATTTTCTTAAAGAAGAGGTGCAGGAGTATGCGAAGAAGCATTATGGATTTCCGGAAAATCAGCGGTTATTTCCGATTGTGGCGAGAACACTGCAGAAACGGCTCAAGAAATATGAAGCATTGACCGGTGTAAAACCAATCAGAGTGCATGATATCCGTCACAGCCATGCAGCATATCTGATTTATCAGGGTGTAGAGCCACTGATCATCAAGGAAAGACTGGGGCACAAAGATATTCAGATGACATTGAACACTTATGGTCACCTGTATCCGTCACAGCAAAAAAAGGTAGCTGAGATGTTGGACAACAAACGTTAAATATGGAGGAAAAGACACATGAAAACAAAGAAAGTAGTCAGAAAAATATTTGATACGCTCAATTATAGTAAGAAGCTGAAGATAAGTTCCGTTTTACCAGATCGAGATTCAGATTATGTGATTCTTCTTGAATTAGAGGACGGAAGCAAATTTGAAATTATTATTATTCCTACAAGGAGATTTGTGTAAGGAGCAAAAGCTATGACTACTGACAGACAAAAAGAAAAAGCCCAGACAAAATATCTGAGCAAGTTCTCTGATAATCAGATTCACTGATATACCATCTTGGCAGATTCAGTATATCACGAATTGAAAGATACAACAATTCCCGAATATCTGTTCATCAGAGACTTGCCCGGAGGGGCAGGAGGTAGAAGTGACATTATTTGAACAGGTAAAAGGATGTGTGACAGCGAGACAGGCTGCGGAGCATTACGGGATTAAAGTAAAGGGAAATGGAATGGCATGTTGTCCGTTTCATAAAGACCGACACCCAAGTATGAAGGCAGATAAAATCTATCATTGTTTTGCATGTGGAGTGGGCGGTGATGCGATAGATTTTACAGCAAGGTTATTTGGAATATCACAGTATGAAGCTGCGAAAAAGATGATAGAAGATTTTGGACTGGATATAAAAATTGAAGACAGAAACAAATACAAAAGGACGCACCAAAGCAGGAATACTTTGGTATCAAAGAAACCTAAAGTTGTGATGATCAGAGAAAAACTGGAGCAGTGGTTGAAACATGCAACAGACGTGCTGATCAGATATCTGAAATGGATTCAGTTTTGGAAAGAGTTTTACAGACCAGAACCAGAAGAAGAGTGGCACGAATTATTTACGGAGGCATTGGCAAATGAAAGAAAGATAAATGACTATCTGGACGTGCTGATGTTTGGAACAGGAGAAGAGATTGTAGAGTTTTTCAAGATGAAGAGAAGGGAGGTTGAAAAAATTGAAGAAAGAATTAACGAATATCAGCGAGAAGTCCTTGATGGAATTAGAAGATATTGTGAACGAGGAAATGCTTACAACAGAAGATGTCAATAATATGTTGGAGCATACGGATAAAGGAAGAACAAAGCAGACAATTAGAAATTGTGTAACCGTACTTCAAAATGATCTGGTATTGAAAAAAGCGATTAAACGAAATGAACTTTCCGGAAGAATGGACATTGTAAAAGAGGTTCCCTGGGAGCGGAGGAATAACAGTCCTACGGTTACAGATACTGATGAAAATAATCTGAAGATGTATCTGGAAGAAAATTATGAACTGACAAGTGAGCGTGTGATCAAAGCAGGAATAGATATTGTTTCCAATGAAAATAAATATCACCCAATTAGGGATTATCTGGAGAGTCTGGTCTGGGACGGAATTCCAAGAATAGAAAATATGCTTCCACATTTTCTGGGAGCAGAAAAGAGCAAATATACAATCGGAGTAATGAAAATGCACATGCTGGCAGCGATTTCAAGAATTTATGAACCGGGAATAAAATATGATATTATGTTATGTTTGGTTGGAAGTCAGGGAGCCGGAAAGTCCACATTTTTCAAATATCTAGCGATAAAAGAAGAATGGTTCAGCGACAATCTGGATCATCTGGACGATGAAAATATTTACAGAAAACTGCAGAACCACTGGATTATCGAAATGGGAGAAATGAAGGCAACTATCACAGCAAAGAATATTGAACAGATTAAATCGTTTCTTAGCAGACAGAAAGAAACTTACAAAGTACCTTATGAAGTTCACCCGGAAGACAGACCGAGACAGTGTGTATTTTGCGGTACTTCAAATGATCTGAATTTTCTTCCGCTGGACAGAACCGGAAACAGACGATTTGCTCCGGTGATGACAAATATGTCAAAAGCAGAAGTTCATATTCTTGACAATGAGGCAGAGAGCAAAGCCTATATCGAACAGGCCTGGGCAGAGGCAATGGTACTGTATCGACAGGGAAATGTGTTCTTAGGATTTACAAAGGAAATTGAAGAAGAGGCAAAGCGTCTGCAGAAAGAATTTATGCCGGAAGATACCAATGCCGGAATCATACAGGCATTTCTTGATGACTACGATGACGAGTATGTATGTACCAGAATTCTGTTCGATGAAGCGCTACATCGAACCGGAGAAATGAAACAGTGGGAAGGTAAAGAGATTGCTAATATTATGAACAATGCAATTGAAGGCTGGAAACCACATGGTACACATCGATTCGGAAAGGAATATGGAATACAGCGTTCATGGAAAAGGATGGAAGATTCTGTGAAGAAAGATAAAGACGGCTTTATGGAAGTACCGGAACAGTTGGAGATACCGTTTGAGTAAAGATTATTGTAAACGATGTAAACGGAACTTGAAGGAAAAACTTAAAAAGTTAACTTTTAAAATCTTTTGAGCACCGTTTACAAATTCCGTTTACAAATTGGAAAGGAGCAGAAAATGATGAAACAGGGAAGATTAGGATACAACAGTAGTAATGGAAGATATGGATTATTATCATCAGACTTATGGATTGATACAGGATTTCACTGTGGAGAAGGACTGGAAGTGCTGGTAGGTGATGAATGGGTACAGACCAGAATGGAGATGAATCTGGCAAGAGAATGGTATCTGGTGGGGACACCTTATTGTGGAGATTTGGAATATGTGCAGGCAAGGATATCGAAATAAATAGCCCCCGGCAGGGCGCAAGGGGACTTTTGATGGACGGTACGGCTGTCGAAAGTGCTTTTGCGTTACTTTTGACAAAAGTAACAAAACCGCCGTATCCGGCGAAAATTTCTTAAATATCGCCATAACTGGCGTAAATAAAAATTATGTGCCATGTCTGGCACTCGAGTAGAAAAGAGGTGAGAAAATTTATGATGAAACGGACAATCAGTGGCATGATCGGAGCCGGTTCACTGGCTCATAACAGACGGGATTTTGTAGCAGAAAATGTAGATCCGGACAGAGTGCAATTGAACATTTGTTATAAGAATGAGAATCTGAAAGAAGTTTATAAGGAACTGTTTGACGATGCTGCGGAGAGATACAATGTCGGGAAAAGAAAGGACCGGCAGATTGCAAATTATTATGAAAAAATCCGACAGGGCAAACAGGAGAAGCTGTTCCATGAAGTAATATTCCAGATTGGTAATCGTGAGGATATGGCAGTGGGAACGTTAGAAGGAAATCTGGCTGTAAAGGTACTGGACGAATATGTGAAAGACTTCCAGAAACGGAATCCGACACTTCGGGTATTTAGCTGCTATCTGCATCAGGACGAAGCTACTCCGCATCTGCATATTGACTTTGTTCCTTATGTGACCAACTGGAAGGGAAAAGGAATGGATACCAGAGTTTCACTGAAACAGGCATTGAAAAGTCTTGGATTTCAAGGTGGAAATAAGCATGATACAGAACTGAATCAGTGGATAAATCATGAAAAGGAAGTGCTGGCGGAAATCGCAAAGCAACATGGAATTGAATGGGAGCAGAAAGGTACACATGAAGAGCACCTGGATGTTTATAATTTTAAGAAGAAAGAACGCAAAAAGGAAGTGCAGGAACTGGAACAGGAAAAAGAATATCTGACGGTTGAAAAAGAAGGTCTGACTTCTCAGATTGCAGAAGCACGAGCAGACATTAAGCTGCTGGAAGAAGAAAAAATTCAGTTCCAGAAAGATAAAGAAACCGCAGAAAAACGTGCAGAGAAAGCAGAAACGGAATTGAAAAAACTGGAAGACAGAAGAGAATTTCTGCAACCAGTGATGGATAATGTCAGCAAGGAAATAAAAGAATATGGAATGATCAAAACATTTCTGCCGGAAGCGACAGCATTGGAACGTGCGGTAACTTACCGGGATAAGAAAATCAAACCATTGTTCATTGAAATGAAGAATAAAATTGGTGCGATGGCTGCACAGGTGAAAGAACTTACAAGAGAAAGAGATAACTGGAAAAGTAAGTTCCAGCAGAAAAAGCAGGAGCATGAAAAAACAAAAAAGGAACTGGCGGAAGTTCAGAAGGATTATCAGAAATTATCCGGTGAGAAAGAAATACTGCAGAAGCTCGCAGACAGATACAATCGACTTTTACGCATGCTGGGGAAAGATATGGTAGAAAGACTGGTGCAGGACGATATCCGGATGCAGGAGGAACTTGAAGCGAAAAAGCAGAAAGAGCAGATGCCGGAAAAAATAAGTGATCGTATACCGTGGGCAAAAGAGCGAAGTGAAGAATACAATGCACAAATTAAGAAGAATAAAGCAAAGTACAGAGGAATGGAGTTGTAAGAATATGAAGAAACAGATTTATGATGAAAAGAACGGACTGAGTTACACATTGCATGGAGATTATTATCTGCCGGATCTGGAAATCAATGAGGAAGAACCTACATATGGAAAATATGGAATAATCCGGAAGCAGTTTCTGAAAGAGCACCGGAGTGCCAGGTATCAGTATCTTGTATTGACCGGGAAACTGACGAAGCATCTGAATCAGGTTGATAAGGAAGCAAGAGAAAAAGTTGAGATGCTGATGGAGCAGATGGCTGAACAGTGGGGAGTGACGGAAGAGCTGAAGAGGCAGAATCAGATGGAATGGGTGCGGAGGATGAATAATATCAAAGCAACTGCTGAAGAAATAGTATATAAAAATATAATCTTTATGTAGAAAAGAGGCTGTTTGCAGGCGTTGTGGACAGCCTCCTGTATAGGAGGGGCTATTCTTCAGATATATCATAGTCGGTGGCTGTATCAGAAAATTTTGTATCCCAAATGGCTTCTTCAATGGCCTGTAAACATTCATCTGTATGTTTGGAAATGTCCTGCCCCCAGAAGTGAAGGACAGTGTAGCCTAGAAATAGAAGCTTTTTATCGTTTTCATAATCACGATTACGATTTCGCTCAATTTTTTTGATCCAAAAGTCTGGATTTTTCCCTTTTTCAAGGCGAAGTTTGAGAATCTCCCAATCCTTTCCGTGAAAAAATTCACTATCGCAAAAAATAGCAATTTTATATTTGGTAAGAACAATGTCAGGAGAACCAGGGAGAGCCTTATAATTTTTACGATAGCGATAACCTTTGTGCCATAGAGCTTTTCTGAGTAATAATTCTATGGAAGTATCTTTGCTGTGGATCTTACGCATATTGTTTGAAATAGTAGTGGATGTGCGGGTCAATACTATCACCTACCTTTATTGATAGATTTTATCAGGGAAGTTTCTTTTTTTCAATAAGGATTCTTAAAATACATATATTTGGTCCCTTGAAAAATGAATTTTAAGGGTTGAAAAATCAAATGTAATTGATATAATAAAAATAACGTTTATATTTGCTATGGAGGATTAATATGCAAGGCGGAAAAAGAGTTAATGCTGGAAGAAAATCCGTGTCATTGAAAGAAAAAAAGGTTGGTTTTAAAGTTTATTTAACACCAGAATTACAAGAAGAAATAAATTATTATGGAGTAGGAGCTTCATTCTCAGAAAAGTGTGCAAACCTTATTGCAAAAAGAATTCAAGAAGAAAAAGAATCCTTTGATAGTACAATTCGATTTATTGATTTGTTTGCTGGGTTAGGTGGCATTAGACTTGGGTTTGAAGAAGGCTTGCGTGAAGTAGGACTTGAAGCAAAATGTGTTTTTTCATCTGAAATTAAAAAATATGCAATTAAAGCGTATCAGGGATACTTTGGAAATGAAAAGGTATATGGGGATATAACACAGATAGAGACAGATACGATACCGGATTTTGATTTTCTTTTAGCAGGATTTCCATGTCAGCCATTTAGTTCAGCAGGAAAAGGCTTGGGATTTGCTGATACAAGGGGGACGATGTTCTTTGAAATTGAAAGAATTTTAAAGGAGAAAATGGATGCAGGTAAGGCAGCAAAAGGATTTTTGTTAGAGAATGTTGAGGGATTGGTAAATCATGATGGTGGTAATACATTAGCAGTAATTGTGGATCACCTACAAAAATTGGGATATAATGTAAATTATAAACTTATAGATTCACAATATTTTGGTTTACCGCAAAGTAGAAAAAGAGTGTATATTGTTGGCATGTTAGATGCAAAAATTAATTTGGATAATTTTGAAAAGAAAACAGTTACACTTGGAGAAGTGTTAGAACATGGATTGCCTACAGTAGAGAGCAATTTCACGAAGAAATTATTTAAAAATTATACACCGGAAGAAGTTGTTGGAAAATCCATTAAAGATAAAAGGGGAGGAGAAAACAACATACATTCATGGGAAATTGAATTAAAAGGTTCTACAAGTAAAGAAGAGAGAACATTACTGAATTTGATGTTAAGGGAACGGAGAAAAAAGAAATGGGCAGAGGAGATAGGAATTGACTGGATGGACGGAATGCCTTTAACAGAAAAGCAAATTAAAACTTTTTATGATAATCCAGAATTGCATACGATGTTAAAGGATTTAAAAAAGAAAGGATATTTGACATACGAATATCCGAGAAAATTGGAAGAGGGAAGACGGATACCAGACGAAACAAAGAAAAAAGGATATAATATTGTTGCCGGTAAATTGTCATTTGAATTTTCAAAAATATTAGATCCTAATGAACTCGCACCAACTTTAGTAGCAATGGATGTTTCTAAATTAGGAATAATTGATAATGGAGGCCTTCGAAGATTAACAATACGTGAGGGACAGAGACTTTGCGGATATCCAGAAGAATATGATTTATCTATTGTGAATGAAAAAGAGGCATTTGATTTATTAGGAAATACAGTCTGTGTTCCTGTTATAAAAGCTATATCAAAAAGAATCGGGGAAAAATGTAGAAAGGGGAACGTACATGAGATTAACAGCGCAAGAAGTATATGATAAATTGGTAAATGAAGATGGAATTTTACAGTTAGAAGGACAGATAAAATTTTATTTAGGTGATGTGAACATTATTGTAAAGCAGAGAGATGTTGTGGGAAATATCATGCAGGAATGGTTGCAAGGGTGGCTGGATAAGAGAGGAATAGAGTATGCTCCAAGTGAAAATACTCAGATGCCACCAGATTTTTTCTTAAATCCAGATGATAAAACCAAAAATTTGTTGGAAGTAAAAGCCTTTAACCGAAACCGTGGACCAGGATTTGATATTGCTGATTTTAGAATGTATGAAGAAGAAATAATCAATAAACCATATATGTTAAATGTTGATTACTTGATTTTTGGATATGATATGAATGACGATGGAGTTGTTACAATAAAAGATGTATGGTTGAAAAAGGTTTGGGAAATTACAAGAAGAATGGAAGATTGGCCTATTAATTTACAAATCAAAGATAATGTTGTACATAAAATAAGACCAGGAATTTGGTATGCGGAGGATACGGCAAGAACAGACTATACAGTTTTTGAATCACTTGAAGATTTCATTTCAGCCATAGAAGAGGCAGTTTTTCAAAATCCTAAGACACATAATAATGCTGGAACTTGGAAAGCAACTTTTTTGAGAAGTTATAAACAGGAAACGGGGATTGATCTTAGTATTCCGAGATGGTCTGAAATAAAAGATAAATATGATTTAAAATCTGTTAGGAAGTTAGAAAAAGCAAAAAGTGATTTGGCAAAGGCAACAGATCAGTATGAGAAAATTAAAGAGAGAATACAACTGTATCATCAAAAATTGCATGCAGAGCAAGAAAAAAATAATGTGGGTAAAGTTGGAAAAATACAGGATGATATAGAAAAGCAAAAAAAGAATGCGGAAAAGGCTAAAGAAAAAATAAATAAAGCGCAAGCTAAAATTGATGAATTGGAAGGGTAAGATAGAAAGAATGGACAGTCTAAGATGGATTGTCCATTTTTTAGAATTGACAAGAATATACGAGCAGTCTATAATAAACTAAAATAGCACTCGTTGAACAAGAGTGCTAACAATGGACGGAAAAATATAGAAATGGAGGAGATTAGGTGAAAATAGATTCTATAAAAATTAAGAATTTTCGAGGATACAAAGACGAAACAAAAATAGAATTAAATGATTTAACAGTCTTTGTTGGAAAAAATGATATTGGAAAATCTACGATTTTAGAAGCCTTAGATATATTTTTTAATGATGGAAAAGGTGTAATAAAATTAGATAAAACGGATGTTAATGTGAGAGGCAAAAAGGAAGAAGATTTAGATATAGAAATTTCTGTATGTTTCTCGGAGTTACCAGAAAAGATAATTATAGATTCGACAGTTGAGACTTCGTTGCAAGATGAATTTATGCTTAATGCTGATGGGCAGCTGGAAGTCATAAAGAGATATAAAAATGGTGGGGCGGCCAAAGTATTTATTAAAGCTAAGCATCCAACGAATGGTAAATGTGCAGAATTATTATTAAAAAAGAATAGTGATTTAAAAAAGATAATAAAAAGTGAAAATATTGAATGTGAAAATCAAACTGTAAATGCTGAAATGAGGAAAGCAATTTGGAATAAATTTTCCGATGATTTGCAGCAGGATGTCATAGAGATTGATGCATCAAAAGAAGATGCGAAGAAGATCTGGGAAAAATTATCGAATTATTTACCGACATATTCATTATTTCAGTCAGATAGAAAAAATAGCGATGGAGATGACGAAATACAAGATCCATTGAAAACAGCTGTAAAACAAATTTTGAGTGATACAGAATTACAGGCAACATTGGCAGAGGTTGCAACTGAGGTTGAAAACAAATTAAAAGAAGTAGCAGATAGAACATTAACTAAACTTCGAGAAATGGATCCAGCAATTGCAGCAAGTTTGAATCCGATAATCCCATCAGCAGACAGTCTTAAGTGGCAGGATGTCTTTAAAAATGTATCAATATCAGGCGATGAAGATATTCCAATTAATAAACGGGGAAGCGGAGTAAGAAGAGCCAGAAACTTCACAACATTCAGATAATCAGCGGATATTAATAGAAGCCTTTAAGACATTAGCTTCAGTCGCAAATACGCAGGTTATATTGACAACACATAGTTCTTACATTGTTAAGCAATTACAGTTTACAGATTTACGCCTTATTAAAGAAAATGAAGAAGGAAATAAAGAAATATTAGGCGTTCTTCCGGGACAACTTCAATATCCGTCATTAAATGAAGTAAATTATATAGCATTTAATGAAGTTACAGAGGAATATCATGAT
The DNA here is from genome assembly GCF_002161645.1 of Blautia sp. An46. NCBI lineage: Bacteria > Bacillati > Bacillota > Clostridia > Lachnospirales > Lachnospiraceae > Blautia > Blautia sp. An46. The sequence goes on from NZ_NFIF01000029.1 coordinate 31,293, forward strand.
GAATTATATTCATTTATAGAATTTCAGGGATGGAAAAGCTCGTATATTCAAGGAAGGCCAACGAGATTATACAAACGCATAGGTAGGAATAACTCTATTATAGATGAACAGAAAGTTTTGACAGAATATATACGACATCAGATACATCATCCGGAAAATAAAAATAATCCAAGGTATACAAGAGAAGAATTAAAGCAATCCATAGACTTAATGCGAACGTTTATCGAACAGCAGAGTGCAGCTGGAATTGTTGAGCCATAATCATGATAACACCATGATAACAAAATCCCAAAAAACCACACGGACACAACGGAAAATCCGGATTTTTTCACACAAATCACACGAAAAATCACCATTTGCACACCGCAATACATCAGTCGAGGGCGTAAAATTTTCTGTGTCTATGGGAAAAATTCTTCTTTGATAAGAAACAGATATGTATAATTGTCTTGTCGGAACTTCTGCTTTTTTGCTGTCGAATTACTTATCTGTTTATA